>JAACFN010000118.1 GCA_009937455.1 Verrucomicrobiaceae bacterium
AGCCCCATCAGGCTGTAGTACCAGCCCCAGGCTTGCCAGCCCCAGAAAATCCAGCAGGTGGCTCCAAATGCTAGGCTAGGCCCAAAGGGTAAACGCTGGCCAAAGCCGAGCCGACCGAGAATGGCGAGCAAGATACTAAACAAGCAGGCAGCAAATACAGTGAAGATCACCGACTGCCAGCCGAGACAACATCCCAACATACCCATCAGGTAAACATCCCCCATGCCCATCGCCTCGCGCGGAATCGTGACTTGAGATGCCTTGCCTTCGAGTGACTGCAGCTCCTCAATCATCAGCGTTTTGCCCTTCAGCTCAACACGATCACCTTTGATCACTAGGCTCTTAGCCTGCACTTTTTTGCCATCCACTCGGAAGCCACTGCCCTCGATAATAAGCTGATCACTGTCCCGGTAAAAAAGATCTCCCCAAGCGTGTGCCTCACCATCGATGACAAAACACAGCTGCTGTGCTGGGTCATTTTCATCAGCATTTTCATCGGGCTCACGTAACATCCACTCCACCGCTTCTTCAAAAGCCAGATTCTTTTTACCAAAGGCGAGCTTGCCCAAGATCACCACAGCCCACAGGCCACCGAAGCCAGCAAGCAAACCTTTCACAGACATCCACAGCCCATCTTTCCATCCGTGCGCCTCGCCGTCCAGATAGAGATGATGTTGGACCAGCACCGCGGCTACCAGCCCTAGACCGGCACCCAGCCAGGTCACCTGCAAGGGGATCAGCATCAGCTCGGCATCCACAAACACCACCACCACCAGCAAGGCCATCAAGACCATATAGAATAGCGCCTCACCCGGGTTCTGCGGAAACGTCATCCACATCAGCAAAAACAAACAGGCAGTGAGTAGCTCGACGGCAAAATAACGAAAGGGAATGCTCCCCTTGCACTCCGCACACTTGCCGCGCTGCAGCAGCCAAGTCACCAGCGGGATGTTACGAAACCATGGAATCTCCTTATTGCACCCTGGGCAGAACGACCGCTTCGGCTCGTTGACACTGAGCCCACGCGGCAGCCTATAAATCGCCACATTCAAAAATGAACCGACACAGGCGCCGAGAACAAAGGATGAAATCACCAACACAGGATGCTGCCAATTGACGGCCTGCATCGTTTCAATAAAAGTGGGCATGCCCCTTTTCTAAACGCCAAATCCCCATTACCCAATAGCAAAATGCCAGAGTCACCCCGCAGCTAACTTCAACTTCCCACCCCAAGTGAATACCCCATTGAGCTCGACTAACTCTTCCTTCTGGTAGCTTAACAACAAAAAGCTCAGCCCCCCCAAAAGGGGGATACCCAGTTTCCATTTTTTATGTAAGGTATTTCTGGGTACAGTGACACACATGACACTGGCAAGTGTCCACACATGACACTGACAAGTGTCCACACATACCACTGATCAATGCCTAAGTCGCCCCCCCACACGGGGCGACTTTTTCTATTAATAAAAAGGGGTCAAAAAAAGGGGTCAGGCAGAGAAATGACTCACCTTTCCCTACAAGGGGAGAATTTGTTAGGCATCAGTCCAGCTGTTCTGCCATGGCAGCCCGATACCCAGAGTTAAAAAACCCAAAGAATGCTTCCGCAAGCGGCGTATTATTTTAGAATGATCACTCACCGCTTAAAAACCGACCCATGACTTTTACAACGAACTTCACATCAGCATGCCTCGGCATCTGGCTACTCACCGCCTTCGACAGCTTCGCTGATGATCAGACCACCAACATCGCAGGAGACGAGACCGGTTTCAGCCCCCTCTTCGATGGCAAGACCATCAACGGCTGGACCATTCACGGCACCAAGTCCGGCTGGTCGATTCAGCCCGGTGGCATTCTCAGAAACGATGCCTCTGCAGGCAACCACAACTGGATTTACTACGATCAAAAAACGTTCAAGAACTTCATCTTGAAACTGGAATGGAAGGTCGCCCCGAACGGCAACTCCGGAGTTTTTCTGAGAGCCAAAAAAGGTGACGCCCCATGGGCTACAGGAGTGGAGGTGCAGATCTCCAACGCACCCCGCGATAACAGCCACTGCACCGGCTCACTCTACGGCCTGGCGGCAGTCAACCCGAGACCCGATGAACGCGCTGACGTCTGGCACAGCTATGAGATCCACTGCGTTGGCAAGCGCTACACGGTCATCGCCGATGGCGTCACCTGTGTGCAATCCACAGATACGCACAAGTCCTTGCTCGCACGCCCGCTCGAGGGTTATATTGGCCTGCAAGACGCCCACCAAAAAGCACCGAGCTACATTGAATACCGCAACATCCGCATCAAGGAGCTCAAGTGAGTCTGGTCTCACTCATGCGCCTTCCTCGTGGACGATAAATGATAACGAATTGACGGTTCAGGCCATGGACATCCCAAGAAACACCATATAGATTATTATGGCTATTAAGCTCATCATAATCATACAAGACTAATACACGTTCACATCATGAAGTATCTCCCTCTGCTCCTCATTCACTTTTCACTCCTCTTAATTCACCATTCTTCGGCGGCAGCTCCGGCCACAGCGGACGGCTCCAAGGCCCCTAATTTTATTATCATCTTCACCGATGACCAGGGCTACCAGGATCTCAGCTGCTTCGGCTCCAAGGAGATCAAGACCCCGCACATCGACCGCATGGCCAGCGAGGGCCGCATGCTCACCTCCTTCTACTCCGCCAACCCTGTCTGCTCCGCCTCGCGCGCAGCTCTGATGACCGGCTGTTACCCGAGGCGCGTGCTCAGCAAGGCCGTGCTCTTTCCAGGCTCCGACATCGGCCTGCACCCCGGTGAGACCACTATTGCGGACGCACTCAAGTCCGCAGGCTATGCCACGGCTTGTGTTGGCAAGTGGCACCTCGGTCACCATCCTGAATTCCTGCCCACCTCCCAAGGCTTTGATTCCTACTTCGGTATTCCCTACTCCAATGACATGAGCCACCCCGTAACTGCCAAACGCCCCCGCTACGGCAGGTGGGACGATTACTGGAGCAGGAAGGATGAGAGCGGCATCTGGCAAACCCCGCTGATCGAGAACGAGAAAATCATCGAGCACCCCGTGGACCAGCGCAGCATCACTCGCCGCTATACAGATAAGGCGATTGACTTCATCAACGCAAACAAAAGCAAACCCTTCTTCCTCTACCTTGCCCACAGCATGCCGCACGTTCCGCTCTACCTTCCCGATGAGCTCTACGACCCCAATCCCAAGCGCGCCTACATCTCTGTTATCGAGCACATCGACGCCGAGGTGGGCCGTATTCTCGATACCCTACGCAAGGAAGGCCTTGATCAAAACACCTATGTGATCTTCACCTCCGACAACGGTCCCTGGCTGAAATTCAAACATCACGCAGGCAAGGCCGGGCCGCTGCGCAGCGGCAAAGGTAGCACCTTCGAGGGCGGCATGCGTGTGCCCTGTGTCACCTGGGCCCCGGGGCGCATCCCCGCCAACAGCAAGTCCAAGGACATCGCCTCCACCATTGACCTGCTACCTACCATCGCCAGCATTGCCGGGGTCGAGCTCAAGACCAAGGGGCCCATCGATGGCATCAACATCGCTGACTTCCTGCACGCGAAGTCACCCTCCCCACGTGATGAGTTCCTCTATTACCGCTCAAAGGTCGAGTGCATCCGCCAGGGGGACTGGAAGCTGCACGCTACCGGCAAACAAGCCAGACTCTACAACCTCGCCGAGGACATCGGGGAAAGCAAGAATGTCGCCAAGGCAAACCCGGAAGTCGTCGCACGCCTCCAGGCACGCTTAAAGCAACTCGACGACGAGGTCAGCAGTGGCATCAGGCCCGATGGTAAGCTCGCTGAGTGAGCCACCGGTGGCTGCGGTTCGAGTTGAGAGTTCGAGCGGGAAACCCTCTGAGCGCCAATTCAAAACTCGAGGTAACTTGCGATTCTTTCTTCTAGAAAAAACCTCGGGCGTAGTGGGCTGCCGCCTGAGATAAAGCCGACGTGGCCACCATGAGCGTAGAGCTCATAGCTCACCTGCTCTGATAGTTCTTCGGGCATAGGAATGACGGCATCAGTCATGAATGGGTCATCAGCAGCATGCATAATGAGCGTTGGCATCATGACTGATGAGAGAAACTGCATGCCACTGCACTTCTGGTAATAATCATGCACATCATCAAACCCATGCAAGGGGGCGGTGACCTGGTCGTCGAAGTCATAAAAGGTTTTCAAATGCCTAACCTTATCTGCATCGAGGGGCATCGAGTCTCTGAGTTTTGGATTGCCCAGCTTCTCCGCTGTTTTGCGATGCAGCTGCTTGATGAGCCGACGTTGATAAATGGTGGAGAAACCCCCTTCCAGACGTTTGGCGCAAGCAGAGAGTTGTAATGGAGCGGAGACAATCACAGCACGGTCCACCAGTGACGCTTCTTGTTGCTCCCCCAGATATTTAGCCAGAGCATTACCTCCAAGGCTGTAGCCGACAGCATCAATATGAGCAGCTGGATAGAGACCTCGGATGTGCAGTAGTGTCTTCTGCATATCACCGGTTTCGCCACTGTGGTAGCTCCGGGCCAGACGATTATTTTCACCTGAGCAGCTACGGTGATGATGCACCACGCTACTGACACCATGATCGCTACACCTTTTCATCAAGCGCCTCACATAGGGGGATTTCGAGCTCCCTTCGAGGCCATGAAAAACCACCACAATGCGCTTTGGCTGATCCTCGGCATTAAGCCAATCGAGGTCAATGAAGTCGCCATCGGCAAGCTCTATACGCTCGCGTCTCAGCGGCATGCTTGGGCCTTGCAGTATGGTTGGCAGGATCGTCTGCACGTGGCGATTTTTCGCCCACTTGGGAGTGGTTAAATGCTTTAGCGCATGTCCGTTGATGTTGCTTTTAACTCCCATACTTTCACCTTCCATACGTGATGTTCGCGATGGCTTGTCTTTTTCGATGTGTTCTCTTTTTAATACCTCTTTTAAATACAAGACGGCTCCTCATAAAGAAAGCGGAAAGCAGAAATAGCCTGCCAAGCAGCCAGCTCAAATATCTGGAAAATTCATTGAAATAGCAGCTTCAGCATCGAAGTATATTCTTCATGTCACTACGTCCATCTGCCTATCTCATTCTCCTATCACTTGCCAGCCTGCTGAGTATTGGCCTTACCTCTACCAGCCACGCCCAAGCAGCTGCCGCAAAAATCAAGGTCGCCTGCGTTGGTGACAGCATCACCTTCGGCTCAGGCATCGCGGATCGCGAAAACGCCAGCTATCCCGCCCAGCTACAGAAACTCCTTGGAGACAACTTTGAGGTGAAGAACTTCGGGGTCAGCGGACGCACGATGATTTCGAAGTCCCCCTCTGCATGGATTAATACCAAGCAATATAAGGACGCCCTCCAATGACAGTAAGCGCGGAGAATACAAACAAAGGCAGAACTTTGACCATGACTACGGTGGTGCGGCGCGGCTCTTGATCCGTGAGTTCAAAAATCTGCCCAGCAAGCCAACGGTGTGGCTGATGAACCCTGTTCCCTCCTTCATCCGGTTCGGGCACAGTATCAACGGAGCCTTTATCGAAGATGAGGTTCTGCCTCAGATCAAAAAAATTGCCCGCCTCACACGTACACCCGTCATCGACCTGCACAACCCCTTTTTGAATCGTGCAGACCTCTTCCCAGATAAGATCCACCCGAATGCGGCAGGGGCGGCGGAGATGGCAAAAATCATCGCCCCCATACTTCTGAAGCATGGAAAAAAAGCACCGCAGCCTGCCGGGCATCACGTCCCTCATCCGCCTGTAGAGAACCTGGTCATTTGGGATAATGAGCCTGCCTATGACTGGGAGGGCACCTACCCGGTTGGCAATGGCCGACTCGGCGCCACCCCTTACAGCCTATTCCCCAGAGAGCAGATTGTTATCAATGAGGAGACCATTTGGAGAAATGATGGTCGTCAATACATGGAGGAGAACTCCTTCCCCCACTTTGAAAAAATCCGCGAGCTGGTCGCCGCAGAAGATTACAAGGCGGCGGACGAATACTTCATGAAGCACATCTCAAAGAAAGGCTCTCCCCATAAAAGCCCCTACAGCTACCAGCCCGCAGGACGGCTCAGGATCGCCTACGAGAACACTACTCAGATTGCTGCCACCCATCGACAGCTCGACCTGCGCACCGGGGTGAGCACGAGCACCTACACACTGCAAGATGGCTCCAAGATCACCCAAGAGGTGTTTGCCTCCGCCCAGTGGGACTGCCTTGTAGTACACATCACCTCTGACAAGCCGCTCGATCTCGTCACTTGGATGGATGGAGCAAAAATTGAGGGTGAAGACTGTGTCATGGATGGGCAAGGCACTGGCAAGCTCGGAACGAAGTTCCAAAACCGTATACGCCTTAAAGGAGCTTCTGCCTCCGCAGATGGTACAAAGCTGGAGATGAAGGGCACTCAGCAGGCCACCATCCTCATGACTGTGGCGACGAACTTTAACCGGCAAAACTCCGCCGCTGCCCTGGCAGAAGGATGGCAGCAGAAGACCACCGATATTTTAGACCGGGCAAAGGATCAGACCGCCGAGCAACTCAAAAGCAATGCCAGCAGTGACCACGCCAGGTTTTTTGACCGCGTGCAGTTTGACATCGGAAAAACTGCTGATTCCATCATGAAGCTGCCCACCAAAGCACGGCTCGCCCTCCTCAAGAAGGAAAGCTCAGCGGCCGAGGGCTCGCAGGGCAAGCCCTGCTCTGATCCGGACTTGATGGAGACCTACTATCAGTTTGGCCGCTACCTTCTCATCGCCTCCTCTCGTCCAGGTAGCCTTCCTGCGAACTTGCAGGGCATTTGGAATCCCTATGAATTCGCCCCGTGGGCCTCTGACTATCACCTCAACATCAACGTCCAGATGAACTACTGGCCAGCGGAGACCTGCAACCTGGCCGAGCTGCATCCTCCCCTCTTTGACCTGCTGAAGAGCTGGCTGCCTCAAGGCAAGGACATGACTCGCCGCATGGGCATGAAGGGCTGGGCCATGGGACACTCGACCGATATCTGGGGCAGTGCCCGCTCCATGGGCACGCGCCCGCTCTGGGCAGCGACCTACCTCGGGGGACAGTGGGCCTCCTTTCACATACTGGAGCACTACCGCTTTAACAAAGACCCGAAAGCCCTCGAACCTTATTGGGAACTGCTCACCGAGTCAGCCACCTTTTGTGAAAGCTGGCTCATACCAGGACCAAAAAATGACAAGGGTGAAGAAACCCTCATCGCACGCCCCGCCACCTCGCCAGAGAATAAGTTCAAATACATCGATAAAGATGGAAACGAGCAAACTGCAGCCCTCAGTGCTGGCACCTCCGTCGAGCAATGGATGATCATGCAGGTCTTTAAAGATTATGTGGAAGCTGCGAACGCTCTCGGCAAAAAGGATGACGCCTTCGTTAAACGTATCGAAAGCCTCATTCCCAAACTCTACGTGCCGAAGGTGGCGGAGGATGGGCGCCTCATGGAGTGGATCAAGCCCTTCAAGGAATGGTCTCCTTCCCACCGCCACATCTCCCATGTGATTGGAGCCTATCCAGGCAATGTGATCGACATCGACGATGATCCGGTGATGCGTGACGCGGTCACCAAGTCCATTGACGGCCGCCTCGCAGCCGGAGGAGCCGGTACTGGCTGGAGCCGTGCCTGGACCATCGGCATGTATGCCCGTTTCTCGCTCCACTTTGGACAATCTCTGGGACAACCACCCCCCCTTCCAGATTGATGGCAACTTCGGTGCTACCGCCGCTGTGGCTGAGATGCTGCTGCACAGCCACAACGAGGAAATCAAACTACTGCCCGCCCTACCACCTAAATGGAGCACGGGAAGCATCAAAGGCCTGCGCGCCCGGGGCGACTACACCGTCGACATCTCCTGGAACGGTGGCCAACTCACCAAAGCCACCATCACCGCTGGCGAAAAAAGCAGCGGTCCTATTAGCATCAACTACCGCGGTAAAAAGAAAACCCTCACCCCAAAACCGGGCGAGAGCACAATACTTAGCGCAAAGGATTTTTAGCCCGCTCAGGGCTAACCCCTGCGGAACTGGCCGGGGGTTTTGCCAACGCGCTGCTTGAACAGGCGGGAAAAATAATACACCGCGGAAAAGCCGAGCATTTCTGAGATTTCCGTGACCGTGCGTTGACTTTCCTTGAGCAGCTCCATGGCTCGGTTCATGCGGATATCGAGCTGATACTGGCGCGGCGACCTGCCGGTATGCTTGCGGAAAAGCGTGCGGAAACGGGAGTAGCTCAAGCCCAGTTCTGCGGCCAGTGCCTCCAAGTCGATTTCCTCCGTGGCATGCGCCAGCAGATGATAACGCGCCTTGTCGAGCTTCTCCTCACTGCCGCCCAGCATTTTACTGGAGCGCATGACGAGTGACCTCACCCGTGCAAGGAGTGCCACCACCTCACCCGCCATCATCTGGCGAAATCCCAGCGGTGCTTCCCGCATCAGCTGCAGCACATACTGCATCTTGCGCAAGAGTTCTTCATCATGGCCGAGGTGTAACACAACGCTGCGGGACGGGAAAAACTTCTCCATCAGACGCTGCGCATACTCCCCCTGAAAACCGACCCAACTCTCTGCCCAGCCCACCTCGGTATCCGGCTTATACCGGTGCCACATGCCAGGACGCAGTATCATCATATCCCCTGCCTTGACCTTGACCGGCTTCTTGCCCCGACATTCAAATACTCCTTGCCCACGTGACAGGTAGACCATCTGGTATTCATCGAGCACCCGGCCCTTTTCCCAGCTAAAAAGATACTCTTCAGGGTGCTTCCCCACCGGATACTCACTGCCCGCCGGCACGTCAAAATAACCAGCATCAAGCACATACATGCCCCAATCGAGCAAAGTTGGCTCTACTGGCAGGTAACGGGAGAATAAATTCAATCCAGTCATTTTGTGCAAAAATAGAATCAAATCGTCTATTTGCAAGATGATAATTTTAGGTCACACTGCGCGCCATCAGTTACTAAAAATCTACCTATGTTTTCGCAAGTCAAAGACCACTACGCTTCGCTCGGCATCGATGTCGAACAAGCGCTCACCACTCTCGCCAACACCCCCATCTCACTTCACTGCTGGCAAGGTGACGATGTCGGTGGCTTTGAAACGGGGGCCGGCGAGCTCAGCGGCGGCCTCGCCGTAACAGGTAATCACCCCGGCAAGGCACGCAGCATTGACGAGCTTCGCCAAGACCTCGACCAGGTGCTCAGCCTACTTCCTGGCACACACCGTCTGAACCTGCACGCCATCTACGGTGACTTCCAAGGCCAGAAGGTCGACCGCGACGCCATCGAGACCAGCCACTTTCAAAGCTGGATCGACTGGGCAAAATCACACGATATCGGCATGGACTTCAACCCCTCCTGCTTCTCACACGATAAGGCAGGTAGTGGCTTCACCCTCAGCAGCCCCGACGCCGGCATCCGTGACTTCTGGATCGAGCACTGCCAACGCGCCCGCTCCATCGCTGCCGATATGGGCAAACAGCTCGGCTCCCCCGCCGTCACCAACGTCTGGGTTCCCGACGGCATGAAAGACAACCCCGCCGACCGTCAGGGGTATCGCCAACGCCTCTCAGACAGCCTTGATACCGTCTTCTCTGAGAAGCTCGACCTCGCCCACAACATCGACGCGGTTGAGTGCAAGCTCTTCGGCATTGGTTCAGAAAGCATGGTCGTCGGCTCACACGAATTCTACATGGGCTACTCCATGAAAAACCAAACCGCGCTCTGCCTCGACGCCGGCCACTTCCACCCGACCGAGAGCATTGCCGACAAGATTTCCTCCGTTCTGATGTATGTGCCTCACCTGCTACTGCACGTCTCCCGTGGCGTGCGCTGGGACAGTGACCACGTCGTCCTGCTCGATGACCCCACTCAAGCCATCATGCAAGAACTAGTGCGCTGTGACGCCCTGCCCCGCACATCCATCGGCCTCGATTTCTTTGATGCTTCCATCAACCGCATCGCCGCCTGGGCGATTGGCACCCGCGCCGCCCAGAAGGCCCTCCTGCTCGCCTTACTTGAGCCACAGGACAAACTTCGCGCCGCCGAGCTCGAGGGTGACTACACCACCCGCCTCGCCCTGCTTGAGCAAAACAAGGCACTACCATGGTCCATCGTCTGGGAGGAATTCTGCCAGCGCCAAGACACCCCGGGCGAAAGCCAGCTACTTGCAGAGATCAAATCCTACGAAGCCAGCACCCTCTCCCAGCGCAGCTAATCTACTCCAACCTACTCCAACCAGACAAACACTCCAACCAGACAAACAATGAGCACAGCAGACCAGACACAAGCAAGCGCCTCCTCAGGCGAGTATGAAAACGAACCCGTGCCCAAGCACGCCCTCAAGGGAGGTAACAAATTCTGGGGCATGTATGCCGGCGAACACGCCGCTGGAACCGAGTTCATGATCGGGCCGCTGTTTCTGCTCAACGGCGTTTCCCTACAAAACATCGTATTGGGTCTGCTGGTCGGCAACCTGCTCGCCGTACTCTCATGGCGCTATCTCTGTGCTCCCATCGCTTCCAGAGCACGCCTTACTCTCTACAACCACCTCGAGCGCATTGCCGGCAAAGGCCTAGTCAAAATCTACAATCTCGCCAACGGCATCCTATTCTGCTTCCTCGCCGGAGCCATGATCACCGTATCGGCGACTGCCGTCGGCATCCCCTTTGACATGCCGATGCCTTCGCTGGGCGACTGGATGCCCAATAGCACCAGCTTTGTGCTCATCGTGCTCGGCGTCGGCGCGGTCATTGCCATCGTTGCCTCACTTGGTTACGAAACCGTGGCCAAATTCGCTAACATCGCCTCACCCTGGATGGTGTTGGTGTTCCTCGCCTGTGGTCTCGTTGCTCTCAAACAGCTCGGCGTATCAGACATGTCAGGGCTAGAAAAAGTGTGGAGCGAATCCATTCTCGTGGCACAAGACGGTTCATCGGAATCCACCATGGGATTCTGGAGTGTGATGTTCTTTGCCTGGTTCTGTAACGCAGCCATGCACGTCGGCATGGCGGACCTCTCCGTATTCCGCTTCGCTAAAAAAGCATCTTACGGCTGGGCCAGCTCAGCTGGTATGTATGTTGGCCACTTCATGGCCTGGATCGCCGCCGCCCTCATGCTGGCAGCACAAATCAAGATGACCGGCGACACCAACCCCGTGCCCGGACCGATGGCCAATAACGTCGTTGGACTTGCAGGCATCATCTGTGTGATCGTCGCTGGCTGGACCACCGCCAACCCCACCATCTACCGCGCCGGCCTCGCCTTCCAAGCTATGATCCCAGGCTCCTCCAGATTCTGGGCAACATTGGCCGCAGGCATGATCGCCACCGTCGCCGGTATTTTCCCCGCCTTCGCATGGAAGCTACTGACCTTCGTCGGTCTCTACGGCACCATTCTAGCCCCCATGGGTGCGATCATCTTCTTTGATTGGTATTTCCACCGCAAGGGAGACGCTGCCAACCTACTCAACGCGGCTCCCGCCAAAAGCTTCAACCTCGCTGTCTTGTTTGCCTGGCTGATCCCCGTCGGCATCGCGCTCTACTTCATCCAGACCCAGGACATTGCTGCCTGGTATTTCCCACTGCCCTGCTGGGTCGCCTGTGGTATTCTGTTCCTGATTTTCTCTGGCAAACAAAAACCTGCCGCCGCCCAATAAGACATCATCCATCATTACTCATAACGACTCACAAACACTTAAAACGATGAAAACCATTCTCAACATCCTCTCCTTAATCGGGCTGGCACTCACCATCCTACCCGCCGTGCTTTTACTCACTGATACCCTCAAGCCTGCTCAGGTAACCCTGCTCATGACCATTGGCATGGTGCTCTGGTTTGTCTGCCGCACCCTGCGTGAAACCCTATTCCGCCCCACCGAGGTCTCCACCCACGCCGTCGAACACGACACCCCCCACACGCTCTGATATTGCTGGTAACTCGAACTCAAAACTCGAACTAGCAACTTAAACTTAAACCAACTTCAACTGCCCATGATCACCGCACTCTATGGCGTCCTCTTCCACTGGATCGGCGGCCTTG
>JAACFN010000010.1 GCA_009937455.1 Verrucomicrobiaceae bacterium
AGTCCAGAAAGTTCGCCGCAGAAGCAATCACGCTTGCCTGGAATTGGATTGAAAAAGCGGTTAACGAGCGCTGCCCAGACGCGCTCAATCATATGGCGAAAGCTTCTTATCTAGCTGGTCGTGCTATCAATATTACTAAAACCACGGCACCGCACGCGGTTTCTTATCCTATGACATCTTATTTCGGTATTACACATGGCCATGCAGTTGGCTTGCTTACGGCTCGCTTCCTAACATTTAACGAAGCAGTGACGGAAGTAGACTGTCTCGAGTCAAGAGGGCCGGAATGGGTAAAAAAACGGCTACATGAAATTAATATCAAGCTCGGAGTAAATACTGGAGATCAGGCGTCAGATGCATTGAGCAAAAAAATGGTAAGCCTAGGCTTAAAGACTAATTTTTGTCAGTTGGGCATTAAAACACAGGATGATATTGAGCTCATTATACGAAACGGTTTCGACCCGGAAAGGGTTAAGAATAATCCGAGAGAGGTAAGAGCAAGTTCGTTGATGGCGCTGATCGGCATACGGGGTTGATTTTGAGAGAAAGCTCAGAGCTATTATACGCTAGAGCAGAAAAATTATACATATTAAGATAATGGGACTAACACGCTTCAACAAATTTTCGCTAAGTGTGAAATATATGCTGATACAGCATATGTTTAACCTCATTTCTGGTGTATTTATTGGCGCAATGGTGGCTCGTCACTACGGCCCGGAATTATTCGGAGTATTTTCACTAAGTTGGTTCTATGTTTCGGCATTAGGTGTTGTTTCGTCGCTTGGCACAAATGATTTACTGGCAGCCCAGTGCATAAAAAAACCCTCATTAAAAGAAGGCCTTTTTTGGGCAGTATTATTTATTCGCTCATTAACATATCTTTTGTTCGCCGTGCTAGGTTATGTTGTTCTTAAATCCTTTGATGTATCTGATATGGTGCTGAGGGGATATGGATTCGGCTTGCTTGCTGGTGTTCTTCACAACATTAATTTATTTAATGTCATAGCTAAATCGGAGCAGCGAAATGATAAGATAGCACAGATTGCTATTATTAGCTTGTTGGCCTCTATTGCATTCAGAGTTTATATCGTATCGTCTAACAAGAGCCTTGATTTCTTATACTGGAACTGTGCTTTGGTAAGCGTTGTTGACCTTGTGTTGATGATTGTTTACCTAAGAAGAGAGAATATGTTGTACTCGTTCTCGATGCCTAACTGGCGCGGGGCGTTTGAACTAATACGAAATAGTGCGCCTTTGGCGGTTGGAGGTATAGCTACGATGATAGGGGCCAACCTTGGTCTGATCTTATTGAGTGAGATGACCGGGCTTGAGTCTACTGGGCGATACGCGGTAGTGCTAAAGCTGTATACCTTCCTTGCATTTATATCCTATGTAATTCATAGTAATCTTTTTTACTATATGGAATCGAGTGGTCTGAATGCCGAGAAATTCATTGGTGAACACTTAAGAGTAATTGTGAAGTCGGTAGCAGCACTGTCTTGTCTAGTAATTATAGGATCATTTACAATACTATCTCCTCTGTTAGAAATTCTTTACGGAAATCAGTATAGCGGTGTGGGTTTGAAGTTTTCGATAGCAAGTATCAGTTTTGTCTTTGGCTGGTCTATGATACCAGCACAAATCAAACTGCTATCAGAAAAGCGAACTGGACGAGTCATGACTATTGATTTCCTGGTTTTGGCATTTAATCTGTGTGGTGCTTATATACTCATTTCGCTGTATGGTGAGTGGGGAGCATACTTTTTGATGCCAATCTCTGCATTCATGCTTATGCTTGCTAACTATTATTATAGTGGGCTTGGGAGCCAAGTTAAACATGTTGCATTATGGATTTTGTATCCGATTCCTAGCAAGAAAGCTTTAAAGGATTTTACCAGACATTAAAGCTCCGCTTATACATTAAGCGGTGATGCGCATATCGCCTGCCAAAGTAGCTTGAATCTGTGCATCAAGAAACGTGTCTACTATTAGTTGAGCAGCGATGATGAAAGCTAAACAGTCATATCAAATAATTTATTCATTAGAAAGCTCTCTTCGGGCAAAGTAATTCTCCTAGAATAAAACATCCAAGTATAGTGGGAAATGCAAACTAACAAAATCATCCAATTAGCACTGTTAGTGTTATTAATGCTGTTATCGATGATGGCCATGTCGTCGCTTCTTGAGCTTAGAGATAATACTAGGAATGTAATTTTAGGCGCTGGATGTTTTTCTGCGTTGCTATTGTTTGCGTGGAGGCGTGTGCCTATTGATGCCAAATTACTTTTTGTCATCATCCTCGGATACGCTTTGGGGGGCAAAGGATTTGCTTACGTCAGTCCATTTGAGCCTATATACATCGGTGAGATCTCGCTATCGCTGTGCCTGCTCGGTCTTCTTATGAGACCGCGGCAGATGAGCCTTTTTGCCACGCCTGTCCACAGATTGATTTGGGCTTATATTCTGTATGCTGCCATCCACTTGATTGTTGACTACTCCAACTATAGATTGCTAGCCGTAAGAGATAGCTCAATGGCTTATTATGCTTTGTTTTTCATGGCGGCATACTGCCTGTTTTATAATAAGCACGTTGTCCAGGCATTTGAGCGCATGATTAAAGTTGCCATTGTTCTAGCTGCCTTCTCAATGCTATATCTTTTGTCAGGGATAGAATTTGTGTTCACCGGATTTTACCCGCATATTGATTCTTTTATTCCGCTGTGCGCGGCCTTAGTTCTTTACTTTCTGATTATAGGAATCGAGCAAAAAAAAATACATTATATTATTTTTGCTGGCGTAATAGGAGTGATACTTATTTCAGCAAAAACCGCTGCATTATTGGCGGTCGCAGTGGTTGTTCTATGTGCTATTCTGATTGGAAGAGTAAGTAAGTTAATTATGCCTTCGCTGGTCCTTATCTTGTTGGGCTTAGTCGCTCTATCAACGGTAGCATTTATTAATACAGACCTCGCAATTGAATTATTGGTGGGTGGTGACACAGGAGAGGCATTTGGATTGCAGGATGGTGAATTTGTTGGCTTTACTGGCACGTCGGGATGGCGTTGGCTATGGTGGACAACTGTTTGTGTTGATACTATGGAACAAGCTCCGTTCTGGGGCCAAGGTTTCGGGCAAGATATAACAGGTCCATTTCTAGCAGCATGGCTTGGAGATGCACACAGTGACCCCACGGGCTATGCCCGCTATCCTCATAATGTGATGATAACTAATTTCGGTAGGTTAGGGTTTATCGGGCTCTTTATGTTTGGATTGCTTTTTGTGAATATTGGAATTTTGGCAGTAAAATTCTGCAGAAGATATTTTCGCAGTGCGTCCCGTAGAGACGCCGACATTATTTGTTTCGGCGTGGTTGTGTCGGGAATGATCAATAGTGTTTTGCAATCAACCTACGAAATTCCCTACAGTGCGATTACCCATTGGGTGTGTTTGGCATATATGGCGGCGAGGTATTACAATCCAGAGGCCAATAACAATACCACGGAGGCTGAAGCTCCAAAAGCCGTTTGAATTAGAAAACGTGCAATAAAAACAGCCATATAATTATTGCTACATAAGCAGTAGTTTTCTGAGTTGTTTTAAATCGCAAAATAGAAAAACAATTATCGAATAAGTTATTCGATAGCCTCCACAATTCTGAGTGTAATTATTATGTTTTACGCAATTACGAAACATTATCAGAGGCCCTGGTAGGTAGTATAATTCTTGAATACAATCAGCCTCTAACAGCATTAAGATGTTTGGGGTGCCACCAGAATGAGTAATGAGGTCTGGCCATTGACCTGCTCAGTTCTATCCAATATAAGGAAGCGAAATATAGCCTGTGGATTATCGAAATTACACGATGTATGGTTGTGACAAATGATCCAGGAAGACAAGCCAAGGTCAGGAACTCGACCCCATAGAGCGAGTTTTTATGTTAGTTAGCTGATAGAATAATAATATGAAAACTATAGTAATTGCAGCATATTCATGCGCCCCTGATTTTGGCTCAGAAGAAAGAGTTGGGTGGCAAGCTGTTTTAGCCTCGAAAGGGAGATATGCTGCGCATGTTTTTGTACAGGGAAAGAGTGGAGAATTAATAGGGGATGAAATGATAGCGGAGTTAAGTCGAGAGAATATTTATATTCATATTTATGACTTGGGGGCTTTAGCCTTGTGGATTGCTGAGAAATCTAAGGTATTAAAAAATTTATATTACAGTCTGTGGCATATTCGCCTAGCGGACCACATCACAAAGACAATAGACATCAAGGATGTTGATATTGCCCATCATGTTTCGTGGGCTAGGTATAGTACGCCAACAAGCCTTTGGAAACTAGGAAAACCATTGGTCATTGGGCCTGTAGGTGGTGCAGATGTGGTTCCTTTTTCCTTATTAAGTAGCTTAAGACTGCGTGATCAGATAATCGCGATCACAAAGAGTTTATTAATCAGAGGGCTCAGGTTTTTCCCGAGAATAAAAAGGAGTTATAAAGAGTCTTCTGTCGCACTCGCCTGTACTAGCGCTACGGAAGCAGAGATTAAAAAAATGAACCCAGCTGCAAACGTAAAATTAATGCCTCTTTTAACGTTTTCTGATCCCAAAAATTGGCATGCATCATCAGAAAAATTTAGAGTGATTGCCACTGGGCGTTTGTTAGGATGGAAGGGATTTGGGCTTGTAATTGAAGCATTTTTCAAGTCATCGGAACTTATAGCCGAATTGGTTATAGTGGGTGATGGTCCAGACAGGCGCCGCTTAGAAAGCATGGTTCTAAAATTGCAGGTTGCAGGGGGTAAGAAAACAGTAAAATTTCTTGGCAATGTAAGTAATGATCGAGTTTGGGCTGAGCTTGGCAAAGCCAGCGTTTTTTGCTTCGGATCAATGCACGACTCCGGTGGATACAGTATATTGGAAGCTATGTCTGTCGGACTTCCTGTTGTTTGTCTTGATCTTGCAGGCAATGGAATAATTGTAGATGAAACATGTGGAATAAAGATTGCGGCTGGCGATAAAAATAATGTATCCCAAAAGATGGCGGATGCACTCGACAGGATAAGTCATGATCAAGAATTGCACGAGAATTTATCTTTGGGGGCGAAGCGTAG
Organism: Verrucomicrobiaceae bacterium; assembly: GCA_009937455.1. Classification (GTDB taxonomy): domain Bacteria; phylum Verrucomicrobiota; class Verrucomicrobiia; order Verrucomicrobiales; family Akkermansiaceae; genus Oceaniferula. The sequence continues at coordinate 5,110 of JAACFN010000010.1, forward strand.
GCTGGAAGACTTTTCTCTTGAGAAATATCGCTCGCAGGTTCATGCGTCCTATGAACAATGCTTGGAAACCGAGTGCCAATATTCTTAATTGTTAATTTTTTTTTAGGAGTGGGTATTTCGAAGTTAGATTGTTTTGTTGGGCAGTAAGTTCTATCTGCTGATACTTGCTCATTAAGTTTAGATTTACGATATATTGTGATGATTAAAAAAAGCCCCAAAATTCTTCAAATATTCAACCGATATCTTGAATATGGAGGGGAAGAAGGAAGCGTGCCGAGGATCGCAAACGTGCTCAAGAAAGTAGGCAGAGTAACCTTGTATGAAGGGTCAACCGAAAAGATTTTGGAACGGCCTGGAGGAAAGTATTTGATGCCATTTCTTATGCAAAAAAACTCTAAGGTGTTAGCCGATCTTGAAGCTATACATAATAGGGAAAAATTTGACGTGTGGCAGGTGCATAATGTATTTCCCGGCCTTTCGGTGGCGGTCTATGAACTGGCTGCAAAATTAGGGGTTCCTGTGATTCAATATTTACATAATTATCGTTTTGGTTGTGCAAGCGCTACCTATTTCCGAGATGGTAAAGTTTGTGTTGAATGCCGCCCAGATTGCTTTGCCCCCGCGATCAAACATCGATGCTGGCGAGGAAGTTTACTTGCTACAGCCTCAATGGTGGCGGCATTGAAAAGATTCTGGACAGCCGGCGGCATTGAAAATATCAAAGCATTTATAGCTCTGAGTGAGGCTCAGAAAAAAATGCATGTCAATATGGGGCTTCCTGAAGAGAAAATTCATGTATTACAGCATTTTCTGGAGGACGGAGAACAAGACAGCGCTGACCCACCCACCGATGGCGATGTGCTGTATATAGGTCGCTTGACAGAGGAAAAAGGGGCTGCCCTTTTGATTCGTTGTTGGGCTCGTGTTGACTCAAAAGAACGAAGGCTCAGAATCGTGGGGAAGGGTGAGGCTAGTGACGATCTCAAAAAACTGGTGGAAGAAGAGAAAATTAACAATGTGATATTTGAGGGATTCGTTCCGAAAGAAAAACAGATATCTCTATGGAATGAAGCATCATTCTTTGTCGCTCCGTCAGTGTGGAATGAGCCATTTGGAATGGTGGTTTTGGAGGCTTGGAAGCAAAGCCGGCCTGTGTTGGCTACAAGGTTGGGTAGCTATCCTGATCTCATTACTGATGGTGAGGATGGTTGGCTGGCAGATCCTGACGACGAATCTTTTGCTGAGGCCTTACAAGTAGCATTGGATAGTAGTGCTGAATGTAAAAGAATGGGTAGAGTGGGTCGATGCAAGTTATTAAGTGAGTATTCAGAAAGCAAATGGTTAGACGGCTGGCTGAATATTTATAAGGAGGCGATTGGGTCAGAAGGGCAGTAGCCTACTGCGTGTTGCACAAATGATAGCGGACCGTAATTGAGATAAATAGCATGACCGTTGTGTTGTTCTGCTGTTCTTGTAGCAGGGCACTTGGCATTGCCTACAGTGTGTGTGTTTGTAGTTATTATCATTGGCACTCCGGCGATTTACGCAACAACCCTAGTCTTGAAGTGGGAGAGTGAAGAGCTTGGTGATGATTTTTGATAATAATGTTCGTGCTCCCTTCTTGGCGATAGTGGCAGAACAGTGGTGTGGCCATCCATGGGCGGAGTGTAGCAAGGCGCAGTTTTTTGTGACGCCCTAACAAATTAATAGCTATCCAAATAATATTTTAACCATGAGTTTTTTTGTCATATTTTTTGTCTGCGTTAGCTTATTGGCAGCTGGGCTGATGGGGATTACTTTGAGTGTGCCATTGCAGGCTCCTAGTTTAATAATGATGGGGTTCGCTGCCCTATTTACAGCTATTAAATTATGGCGAGTGAGGGTAGACGCAAAGGTGACGAGGTTCGGTAGCCATCCTTATATATGGCTTCAGGGCTTGGCCTTAGTTACGGTTTTTTACTTCGCTCTACGTGCCTATTGGTCGCCAGTATATGATTTGGGAATTGAGGATTTAATGTTAATCCTGCCTGCAGGTTTATTATATCTTGTTGTAGGACACAACCTCGGAGCTAAAGGGGGCATAAAATTGCGTGAGAGCATTGCTTGGGTAGTCATCTTTATTTTGTTATTGCATATGGGCTCATGTCTTTTGCAGCTCAAAGGCGGTGGAGGGTATTCTTTGTCGATGTATTTTTCCGGATCATCTAGGGCTACGCCAACACATATAAACGGCATGTATGATTATTATGGAAGCTTTGCCAATTTTGCGGTTATGGCGGGGTTTCTCTGTTTGAGCTTGGGTGTTTGGGGGAGGTATGGGCATGGGTGGCGGATATTGATTACCTTGTTGGGCATGTTGGCTTTAGGTTTAGCATTATGGTCGCAATCTAGATCAGCGGCGTTGAGCTTGTGCGCAGCCTTGGTGGTATTTATTACACTAGTATATATTTCGTTAGAGCAGCAGGGAATCATTGTGAAAACATGGATGCGCAGGGCTCTGGTATCGTTAAGCGTTCTGGTTTGCGCGTTTGTTGTGTTTGGCGGATTATGGGTCTTTGGGCAAAGAGGGGTGAACAGTTTGGGAGCGATTTTTGATTCTGGAGTCAGGGTTCCTTTGTGGGCAATGGCGGCTGAGCAGTGGGCGGACAACATAGTTTTAGGTGCTGGCAGCCGTAGTTTTTCCTACGAATGTTTCACCTATTGGAGCGATGGATTGAATTCTGGTGAACTGAGCCCAGAGTTTGTCCGTAATGAATACCTGCAGCTGCTGACAGATTATGGGCTCATTGGTTTCATGTTAATAATATCATTGCTTTTTTCTCACCTTGTATTGGGACTGCGGCAAGTTTGGAGGCTTTCTGATAAAGTTGGAGATAACGGCTTACAGCGCGGATCAAATGCAATGGCCTTGGCCATTGCAGGCAGTTGCGGAATAGTTGCGATGGCCGTACATATTTGCTTTGATTATCCTACGCACCTATTGCCCAATTTGCTTTTGATGGTTTGTTGCGCCGTTTGGATTCTGCCGTTGCCACTACAGAATCACACCGATTCGGGTAATGAATTAGCCGTTAAACTAAGAGGAAGTAGCACCTGCCGCTTCATGGCCATTATGCTATCGATCCTGGGAGTAGGAGCCATCGGTATAGGGGGCCAACAGTTGTGGGCTGGATTACCACTCATTAAAAACAAAATAGCTAAGGAAACAGGAGCTTGGAAGCCAGAGAAAGTCGACCATGCAGTCTGGATTCCCGCCTTTGAGGAATCGCTTGCACGTGCACCCCAGTGGAGGCGCTATGAGCGATTGGGGACACTGCATTACACAGGAGCCATGCGTGCAGCATCGCTCGAGGATAAAGAGCGTCTGATGAATCTTGCTATAGATAGCTATTTAGCCTCGCTAGAACGGAATCCATACAACCTTGTTGCCAAACTCAACCTGGCACATCTTTACGTAGAGCAGAAGCAATGGTTCAAGGCAGATGGTCTTTATACGGAGATGTCCGAGTTCGCGCGTGCTCGAGAACGTCGTTTCCGCGTTCACAAGAAGTGGGGTGATATGCATTTACGATGGGCGAGTGATCTGATGGAAAAGCAGGCATCGAATGAGGTGGAGATCCACTTCGCTGAAGCAAAAAGATTATACAAGGCTAGTTATGATTACGCTTTGTATTACGATATAGATGAATGGCTAATGCAATATACTCGCTTGCTCCTCGGCTACGCTAATTTTCTGGGACATGAAAATCGCTATGATGAGGCTCAAACATTATATGATGAAGCAAAGCAGCAGGGCATGGGGCGCAATATGCAAATTCACACCAAGCTAAATTTTTATTATGCAAGGCATCTCTATGCTCAGGGTAATTATTTCTGGCATCAAAGAATGCCAGAGAAAGCATGCGACTTGATGATTAAAGCCAAAGAGGCCCTAAATAAACATCAGGAATTGATGAACGGCGAGGCCGGCGAAATATGGAACAAGCAAATGCTTGAAGTTGAAGAAATGATTCATTTTTTCAAAGAGACAGGTATTATCAGAGAATCAAAATCACCAGGCCAGTAAGTGCCCAGACAGCAGATTAGAACTCGCCATAATTTTTGATATTAATGTAATGAATGACAACCGATACAACTACCATGATTTCTGGCAGATGCGCGGCAGGCAATCCATATGGGTGACAAGAAATATAAGTTACCGGGTTGGTGCTATGATTGCCATGGTCGCATCTAGGCTGGGCATATCTCCCAATATGCTGTCGCTACTGTCGGCGGTCATTACATTCTGCTCATGTGTTTTAGCTGTATATTTGGGGCAAGGAACCTGGCTGGCATCTCTTGTAGTCATATTGGGTCTGCAGCTTGGCTATGCATTTGATTGTGCGGACGGGCCTTTGGCTAGGGCAACTGGCAACCAGAGTAGCTTCGGCTCATTATTTGATAAGATATGCGATTTGAGCTCTGGCATGGTGTTCCCCTGCGTATTGGCATATGGTGCTGGTCACTACTACTATCAGGGGGTTGTTGAGGCAGAGATGGATTATACCTTGAGGGTTCTTTTGGCTGTCATTATCCTGAGGTCTATTCTTAATGTTTTATTATGGCTCAAGGAACTGATAGTCCACCAGGCAAGTCGGCTGGAAGAGGACACAAGAGAACGCAACCTTTGGTGGCGCATTAAAAGAACAACAAGCCTCTATATTGATGAGCCTGTTTACCGCTTGGGCATAGGCCTATCTTGGTCTCTTGATTGGTTTTGGGAATTTATCATTATCTATTCTATCGGTATATTGATCATCACCGTCATTTACCTCTTATCTTCGAAGAAGGAAATGGACCTTGCCGACAAAGTGGCAGAGTAGAGATGGAATTAATTTTATCCTATGGTATAAAAGCCTCAAGTTAGATTAGTAGGCATTCACTAAACGCAAAAAACATAACATGTTAGAAGCTCTAAAAAAACATACCTATCTATTACCATTAGCGGCGTTGACGATGGTGGTATTGCTGTTTTGGCTGATTATTCCCATTTATCCCAATTCTTCAACTTCTCAGGAACGGCTGGTGTTGTGGATTGCCGATGCCTGGCGTAAAGATTTTGCGCATGGATGGGCGGTGCCGTTTCTGTTTGTGTATTTTATCTATCGCATATGGCCTACCATGAAGTCGGAGCCTATTCGAGGTTCTGGCTGGGGTCTGCTGGGTGTCGCCTTTGTTATTTTACTCTACATTGTTTCGGTGAGAACGCTGCAGCCAAGACTGCCGCTCATCGGATTGCCTTTTTTAATCGTTGGTGGAACAATGTATGTTTGCGGCTGGAAGGTTGCTCGGCATATGCTTTTCCCCGCTTTTTTCTGGTGGTTTGCCGTTTCTGTTCCAGGCCTACAGCAGGCGACTAATATTTTGCAGATTGCGGTAACCAAGTCCTGTTACGAGGTGGGTACTTTCATGGGTATGGATTTGATCAATGCGGGCACCGAGATCAAATCTGGAAATGACAGTTGGGACGGCATGGACATTGCAGAGGGCTGTAGTGGTATTCGTTCACTGATGGCACTGGTCATGATATCCGCTATCTACTCTTACTTTACGCAAACCAAATTATGGAAAATGGCATTCTTATTTGGCTGTGCGTTACCACTAGCATTGGTGGCAAACTTTTTCAGGATCTTCACTATTATTGTGCTAGCGGAAATGGGGTTCAGTGAATTTGCCGCTGGAGTGTATCATGATTGGGCTGGCTTGCTCTTCTTCTTCCCTATCGCACTAGCCGGCTTATTTTTGATCGATAAAATCCTCAACTGGAATGAAAACAAAAAAGTGGTGAGGAAAAGAATCCAAACCTGATTCAGCGAGCTGCATGATGGCGTTATCAGCAGCTAATAAAATATCCAATTGATACGAGAATGACTTTGAAAGAGGAAAACAATACGGAGGAGACTCCTCAAGAGCTGGCACATGACAGCTCAACCACTATCATCAGACGCATTTACAGCTTAACACTGATCTTAGGCATTGGCTTTTCGGTCATTTGGATGCTGCCAAAGTCAGAATCCATGAAGCTATCCTGCTTATCTCGACATCTGCCTATGCAGTTTGATACGATGATTGGTAAGCGAACAGAAGTTACCGGTAAGGAATTGCAAATTTTAGCTAAAGACACGGAGTTTGAGCGCACACAATTTGCCAATACAGCATCCCCTTATCATCCCGCGGTTGAGGTGTCTGTGGTATTTTCAGGCAAGGACCTCAATAATAGCATTCACAGACCCGAGCGTTGCCTGCGTTCCCAGGGTTGGAACTTTGTTAAAGAGCGAACCGTGGTTCTCTCTGAAGTGTTTCCTGATGGTTCTGATTTGCCGGTAAGAGAGATCGTCTGCAAAAAACCAGTGATGCGTGAAGATGGATCTAGCTTTATGGCAATGCGAGTTCAGTATTACACATTTTTTGGCCATACAGGAATAACAGAAAGCCACTATGGAAGAACTTTCCAGGATATGAAGGATCGCCTATTTAAAGGTTTTGATCAACAATGGGCATACGCAACGTTTTCCATTCCAGTAACAAAAATCTATGCAGATCAAGGCCTCATGAAAGATGGTCCTGGGGTATTTACCCTCGAGCAGTCAGAAGAAATTCTGGAAAACTTTATTCGTAAGTTGGCACCTTTGGTGGTTGATCGAACAGTTAAAGATTGAAATGAAACATCCAGCAAATCACCCCCCCCTCACCCCTCATAAATCATGTTAGGATCCAGAAATAGAGAACAGTTTTCCATTCAGGCCTTATTACTGTGTGACGCCTTTTTAGTTTTCCAAGGATTTTATATCGGAGATAAACTACGTCCTTTTTTAAGGCCCTTACTCGGCTTGAGTGACGACGGCCAGATTGGCCTCGCTCAGATTTCTTGGCTCTTATTTATTGTGGTGCCATTCACGCCACTTGTTTTAGAGGTGTTCGGTTTTTACCGAAACATGATGCGTAAGACCTTGTTTCAGTCACTGACGCAGATGATTCAGGCGCTCTTGGTGATCAGTGTCGCCATTGCTGCCATGGTTCTCTTTTTCAAGATGGCACCCATGAGTCGTTTGGTGCTGGTGGTAGCCATGGTGTTATCCGCCACTTTTCTACTGCTCAGGGATGCTTTCGTGAGGTCAAGCCTTAGGAAAGCCGCGCTCAAAGAAGGTCGGAAAGAGCGAGTTGTTCTGGCCGGTTGTATGGAGGATACAAAACATCTTGTCGAGTCGATGCCGGATGAAGTGACCGATTACTGGCAGGTTGTTTGTCAGTTTGATTTTTCCGAACGAGACGTCATTGAGCTTGAAGGTATTGTAACCAGAGAGTCCGTTGAGCGTGTCATTATTGCCTCACGTAATGCTGTGTTCCAAAAGATTTCAGAAACCGTTGAAATGTGTGAAAAGCAAGGCATCGAATCTTGGGTGTCAGCTGATTTCATCAGAACGCAGGTATCGCGGCCTACCTTTGATAATTTGGGAGGCCAACCGATGCTTGTCTTACGTGCAACGCCAGAGCTTTCATGGGCTCTACTGGCGAAGTCTGCCTTGGATAGAATTGGAGCATTTATCTTTGTTCTTTGCACATTGCCTCTGTGGATTTTTGCAATTATTGGAATTAAATTGAGCAGTCCGAGGGATCCCGTTTTTTTCCGTCAGGATCGTGCAGGTAAATACGGCAGGCCATTTAAAATGTGGAAATTTAGAACCATGGTACTGAACGCGGAGGATCAGCTTGATGACCTCAAAGATGAGATGGGCAATGAAATGACGGGGCCGGTGTTCAAGCTCGATAATGATCCGCGAGTTTTCCCCTTTGCTCGTTTACTCAGAAAGTGGAGTATCGATGAGTTTCCTCAGATGCTCAATGTGCTCACTGGGGATATGAGTTTGGTGGGCCCGCGCCCTTTACCTATTTATGAGGTTTCTAAATTTGAAAAATCAGAACATCGCCGCAGACTAAGCGTGAAGCCGGGCATAACGTGCGTTTGGCAGGTAAAAGGGAGAAACACGATTACAGAGTGGGAAGATTGGGTGAAATTAGATTTGGAATACATCGATAACTGGTCGTTATGGCTGGATATTAAATTACTGATCCAAACGATACCCGCCGTATTGCTGACGAAGGGTGCAAAATAGCCTGTGATTACTCCCCTGCGGTTGAGTGCCATGGGTAAAATACAGGGTTAATTTTGACTTTGGCGTATTTGAGATTGTCAACAAGGAATCAGGATACAGTATCAGCCCTCGATCGCTACAGGGAGATGCCATTTATCTTCACCACGACGGGCGGTCGCAACCAATCTTATGCAAACAACGCATAAAAATTGCAATTCCATGAAAATATTCAGCGGCAACGCACACAGCGAACTAGCGAAAAAAATCGCAGCTCATCTTGGTCACGAGTTGGCTAATGTAGAGGTCACATCGTTTCCTGACGGCGAGACATTTGTTCAAATCAATGAGAATATCCGCGGCGAGGATGTCTATCTGGTTCAGCCAACCTGCCCTCCGACAAACCATAACTTAATGGAAATGCTCATTATGGTCGATGCTGCCAAAAGAGCTAGCGCAGGCCGAATCACGGCAGTCATGCCATTCTTTGGTTACGCCCGCCAAGACCGTAAGGATAAGCCTCGTGTTCCGATCACCGCCAAGTTGGTGGCAAATCTTATCTCCGCGGCTGGAGTCGACCGAGTTCTCACCATGGATCTTCATGCGGCTCAGATTCAGGGGTTCTTCGACATCCCTGTGGACCATCTTTATGCTAAACCTGTTTTCATCAAGCATCTGCGTGAGCAGCACGGTGATGATGCGAGTAACTTGACCGTTGTCTCCCCCGATGTAGGAGGTGTCAAAATGGCCAGGTCTTATGCTGACAAGTTGGGTGCCGAATTGGCGATCGTTGCCAAACACCGGGTCAGCGCTACCAAGGTTGAGGCCATGAATGTCATTGGAGATGTTGATGGGCGCAATGTGTTGCTGGTGGATGATATGACGGAGACGGCTGGCACTCTATGTGCAGCTGCAGAGATTCTTGAGAAGCACGGTGCAAAAAGCATTTACGCAGGCGTATCGCACGGCGTGCTCGGCGACATGGGCAGGAAACGCATAGCTGATTCTGCCATTAAGGAGCTGATTACTAGTGATTCGGTGCCCCAAGCATATGGGGAAAAAGTAACCACCGTCTCTATCGCGGAGCTCATGGGTGATGCTATTTCCCGCATTCATGACGGAAAATCTGTCACTTCTCTCTTTGACATTGACGCCTGAGGTGGTAAAGACCCGCCCCACGGAAGCTCCTGACCTCTTACTCTACTACGCGCTGTCAGGCATTTCCGAACCTGCTCCCACAAAACAACTATACAATTCAACCATCTAATAATATGGCTAAACCAAAAAATTTAAAAGCAGAAGAGCGTGCCCGCACAGGTTCTGGCGTGCTCAAGCAAATGCGTCGTGAGGGATACATTCCATCCGTCGTTTATGGCGGCGGATCCGATGTCAAAAACGTCAAAGTGCACGCTAAGACTTTCAGAGATATGCTCAATCATGCAGCCTCTGATAGTATTCTTGTGACTCTTGATCTCGACAATTCCGATACGCAACTAGCATTCTTGCAGGACGTACAGCACAATGCCCTTACCGGCGAAATTTTGCACGTAGACTTTCTTGCAGTAAATCAGGACACATCTATTACAGCTAACATTCCTCTGGAGCTTGTTGGCGAGTCTGAAGGAGTAGCTTTAGGTGGCCAGTTGGAGCAGATGCTTCACAGCCTTGAAATTAGCTGCCTTCCCAAGGACCTTCCTGAGAATATCGAAGCAGACATTAGCGCCCTTGATATTGGCGATGCGCTCAATATCGGTGAAATCACTTTCCCTGAGGGAGTCGTGCCTACACTAGGCGAAGACGTTGTTGTCGCTATTGTTGCCAAGGCCCGCACGTCTCAAGCCGAGGAGGATGAAGCCGCTGAAGCAGAAGCTGCAGAAGGCGCAGAAGGCGCAGAAGCCACCGAAGGTGATGAAGCAAGCCCTGAGGCCGCTGCCGCAGAGTAACGCATCATATCCAAACCATTTACTAAGCTCGGAGCTGCAAGGCTCCGGGCTTTTTTCTTTTCTGCGATTTGGTGTTTGGTATTTTAGGATGGAACATTAAATAAGGGTATGTCCGACATCAAACTCGTAATAGGCTTAGGCAACCCTGGGCAGAAGTACGAGCAGACCCGCCACAATATCGGGTTTCTCGTGATGGATCGTCTGGCACAGACCTATGGTGCGCAAATGGCCAATCACCTCAAGTGGCGTGCTCACTTGGCGAAGGTGCCGAGCTCCAATGCCATGCTCATGAAACCTCAAACCTTCATGAATGAAAGCGGTCAGTCTGTGGGGGCTGCCCTCAGATTTTATAAATGGCAGCCAGAGCAGGTATTGGTTGTGTATGATGATGTTTCCTTACCCTTTGGTGCCTTACGATTCAGGATGGCGGGCTCAGCAGGTGGGCATAATGGGATCCGATCCATCATTGCTCATCTGGGCAGTGATCAGTTCCCGCGCCTCAAACTTGGAATTGGTAATGCAGGCCAGGATGAAAAAACGAAAGCTGGGGCATCCTTAACTGGCCATGTTCTGGGAAAGTTTTCGGTCGATGAACAAAATCAGTTGGAAAACACGCTTGCAACTGCGGCGGAAGCTGTTCAGTTTGCGCTCTCCGAGGGAGTTGAGTCAGCAGCCAACGCCTTCAACACAAAAAAATCTAATTAACTTTTAAACTAATATTATAGCGATGAGCAGAAAATACGAAGGCCTAATCGTACTCAACTCCCAAGGCCAGGATGACGGACTCAATGACCTTGTGTCCTCTGTGGCCAAAGAAATGGAAGGTAATGGAGCCAAGATGGATGAGATCCAACAGCTTGGACGCCGGAAGTTTGCCTACAATGCGCGCCACCTTGATGGCGGCCACTATGTGAATTACATCTTCGAAGCCGAGCCTGCTGCTATCGAGAAGATTCAGTCTACTCTCAGCCTGAATGACAGCGTATACCTGCAGCACTACCAGCGCTTAGGATAAGCCTTTCTTGTTCATTAAAGATCATTCATTGACTGGTATTCGGACAGCCGAGGTTAATTTGCTATTGCCGTCCACCAGCGAAGTAACGTAGCATTTAAGTCATGGCCAATTTTAACAAAGTAATGCTCATGGGTAACGTAACCCGTGATATCGAACTTCGCTATACCCCTAAGGGCACTGCCGTCGCTGACATCGGCCTTGCCGTCAATCGAGTTCGCTCTGGTGAAGGAGGTGAGCGTATTGAAGAAACCACTTTTGTGGATGTCACCCTCTGGGGACGCACAGCAGAGGTGGCGCATCAATATTCTGGAAAAGGAAAGCCACTCTTCGTTGAGGGGCGCTTGCACATGGATAGCTGGGATGACAAAGCTACTGGTCAGAAACGCTCCAAACTTAAAGTTGTTGCTGACAACATTCAGCTCATGGGAGCTCCTGGTGGTGGTGGCGGTGGCGGACAACAAAGCTCAGGCGGTGGCAATCCAGCTCCTCAGCAACAAGGTGGTTCTCCCGCTCAAGGCGGAGCCCCGGTGGATGACAACGACGACATCCCGTTTTAGACCTGCCTAAACCTATTGGGTCTTTAATATTGAGACCCCTTTGACCTCATTGATTGTCGCTGTTTTTAGGTGAATGGCCTCAGTTTTTCCCATGCGCCTCTATAGTACAAACAGCCCTGATGCTCTGGTTGATTTTGGTGAAGCGGTGCTTCGTTCATTACCGGCTGACAATGGCCTCTACATGCCGGAGCATATCCCCGTCTTGGATGAGGCGTTCTGGCAAACATGGGAGTCCATGGACTTTCAAAAAATGGCCTATGAAGTCGTATCTAAAATACTTCAGGGCGCCATTCCAGAAGAGCAGCTTGCTGAGATTGTCAGCGAAGCGCTAAATTTCCCCGCGCCATTGGCAACCTTGGACGAGCACAGGCGTGTGCTCGAGCTTTTTCATGGACCCACACTAGCTTTCAAGGACTTTGGTGCACGTTTCATGGCGCGGATTATGGCGTGGTTAACACGTGATGACGAGCAGCTCCTTACCGTGCTGGTGGCCACATCGGGAGACACCGGTGGTGCTGTTGCCTCCGCCTTTCATCATGTGCAAGGCACCCGTGTTATCATTCTTTATCCCTCAGGGAAGGTCAGTGGCTTACAGGAGAAACAACTTACCGCACTTGGTGGCAATATCACCGCCTTGGAAATCGACGGTAGCTTTGATGATTGCCAGCGCATGGTCAAGGCGGCCTTCCTGAATCCAGAAATCTCAAAGCAGTGTAACCTGACTTCGGCGAACTCGATTAACATCTCACGCCTGATTCCGCAGATGCTCTACTACTTCGAGGCAGCGCGTCAGCTGGCTATCGAGGGTAAAAAGCCACCGGTCTTTGTCATTCCAAGTGGCAACTTCGGTAACCTCACCGCCCTGTTGCTTGCCAAGCGCATGGGACTGCGTGTCGGTCATATTGTCGCTGCCACCAATATTAACGACGTTGTTCCCGAGTATCTCCAGAGCGCGGAATATAAACCACGTCCGTCAGTGGCCACCCTGTCCAATGCCATGGATGTAGGGGCGCCGTCTAACTTTGTGCGTATGCAGGAGCTGTTCGGTAATGACTGGAAAGCGATGGCATCCGATATCAGTGGCTATGCCTCCGATGACGCCAGCACTCGCAGCGCCATCAGAGAGGTGCATGAAAAATATGGCTACGTGATCGACCCTCACGGTGCGGTTGGCTACCTCGCTGCCGAGGCCTGGCTTGCAGATCATCCAGATGACACGATGATCATACTGGAGACCGCACACCCTGCAAAATTCCCAGAAACGATTACCGAAGAACTTGGCAGCGAAGCGTTGGAAATTCCTGAGCGCATTGCCTGCCTCGCTGACCAGCCCAAGGTTTCTATTCCCATGGCAGCCTCACCAGAGGCACTCATTGCCTGGCTTGCAGAGGGGTAAAGCAGTTTGCAGAATAGCCTGTAAAGTAGCCTGCAGCGGAGCTCAGTCTTAAGGGTTTTTGTTATCCGTGCGGAAGGGAATCGCCGGTAAACCATCCTTGTTGTAGAGGTTGGCGTTAGCGGGGTTACCGCGGTAGGCGTAGCGCACCGCCACAGGTTGTGCCACAGCGGGCGAGCTGAGCTTGACCGTATTGCCCTCGATCACCGCATCGGCCCAGTGCCATTTCTCATCGGCGCCAGAGATGGCGAAGCTTGCGAGCTTTGCTTCCGGTGTCGCGAGCACGGGTTGGAAGGGATCTTTCTTTTTGGCGACCATCAGGCCACCACCGACGTGATCGTAACTGATCGTCACGGTGTTACCCTCAATTTTCATCTCCTTGAAGGTGGGGCCGGTGACCACGATATCCTTTTTGCCATAGACATCACGCAGCGCCCAGCGGGCCAGACGCTTGCCGACGTCCTGCTTGTTCTTGGGGTGAATGTCGCGGTCATTGCCAATGTCGATGGCCGAGGCCACGCCGGTATGGGGCAGCTCCTGGATGCGGTCCTGAGCTACGCGGAGGCGGGCAAAACCGTCGCCACCCTCGGGGTTGGTGGTGTGGCCGTGAAACTGAGCCAACTTGACCACATAAAAGTAAAAGGGGAAATCGTTAGGCTGCTGCCAGACTTCACGCCAGCCCTCGACCAGGGCCTTGAGCTTGGGCAGGTAAGCCATACCATCACCGGCGTTTGATTCACCCTGATACCAGATCGCGCCGCGGACTCCGTAGCCCACGATGGGCGCCACCATGGCATTGTAAATGGAACATGGTTCATTGTGACTTCTTGGTCCTGGGCTGGCCGGCGCTGGCGGGACATTGCGGCCCTCAGCGACCGATTTCTGAACTGCGGCACTCCATTGGCCGACTTGTTGGGCGTACTTGGTCCACGCTACTTTACCTGCGGGGGTATTGATCAGCTGGGCATCGATGTTCTTGGAGAGCGCGGTAAGTTCGGGTTGCTTGCGGAAGCCGACCGGGGGCGTCCAGGGTTCAACTCGAGTGCCACCCCAGTTCGTGCCGAGCAGGCCGATGG
>JAACFN010000119.1 GCA_009937455.1 Verrucomicrobiaceae bacterium
TCAAGGATTCTTGCCGCTACTTCATCACCTCGGCTGCGAACTCCCACGAGGACAAATTTCCCATCTTGGTTGCATTGCCCAATTTGTTTGGCAATAGCTTTCACCCCGTTTGAGATATCTACTTCTGTAAGAGTGCTTTCCATTTATTTCTTGGTAATGTGCCCAGGAGGCAAGTTGGATGATACGATAAGCAGCTATAGCCGTGTCCATGAATGGCATAGCACTGGCGCTGCCCTCTATCGTAATTACTTTCAGTGCACCCCTGCGTAGCCATTACAAACCACCTTGGCAAGCAGATTGAAATGATCTCTACGCCATATTTCGGCATCTCCTTTTATGCCCCAATTTCAATTCGCAACGCTCGCTGCGTTTGGATGGTAGTGCCTTGGCTAAAACTCAGCTAATCTTCCTTCACCCAGATGTTGCGGAACTCGATCGGGTCCCCGTGCCACTGGATACGGATGGGAGCTTTTTCGGGGTGATCTTTAGGGTAGCGGGCCACTTTTTTGTGTGTCGTCGGGCCGTAGATTTCCTGATGATCGTGCACTTTCACCCCATTGTGGACCACCGTGATGTAGGCCGGTTTTTCCACTCCATGATCACCATAAATCGGAGCTTCAAAAGTAATATCATAACTCTGCCACTCACCTTGAGGAACAGAGGCATTCACACTTGGCGGGTTTTGCCCATAGATAGCAGCAGCCTGACCGTCTGCATAAGTGACATTCTTATAGCTCTCCTGAATCTGAATCTCATATCTACTCATCAGAAAAATACCACTATTGCCCCCCTGCTGCCCATCGACCTTGCGGCCCGCAGGAATCCTCCACTCTACATGCAAAGTGCAGCTACCAAAGCTCTGCTTGGTATTGGCACTACCCGGCGAAGCAATCATCACACCATCCTTTACCTTCCATGCTTTTGTAAAAGCATCTGCATTTTTGCCATCAAACAAGACAAGTGCATCTGTAGGTGGTTTCGTGCATACAGCCCCTTTACTCACAACCTTCTCAGGGTGCGGCCGGTCCATCTGGTGCACCGTATACTCACTCCATGGTTGCTTGGGGGTGTTGTATTTTTTTGGCTGTGCTTTAGATTGCTCCGCTCCGGCAGCGGCAGTCGTAAAAAGGCCAAGGCAAACAGCACTAGAGAATACGGCAAATAGGGATAGCTTAGACATGAGTTTGATACGAGATCTTATGAGGTGATTTTTCATCAAAGCAGCCTCTCTTAGCCTCTGCGGAATCCAGCTTTTAGTTCGGCAATACTGGTTGCCCTCATAGCCAGAACCAAAACGGCATACACCGACATGCCGAGCCCAATGAGCAATGCCAAGGCTGTGCATTGTTTCCAAAATGGGCCTTCGAACCACGAGCCAAGCAACTGATAGCCTCCCCATACAAGTGCGCCCATGGTTACACTCGCCATACAAATGCGTAGTGTCTTGCTCCAAAACACCTTGTCGACGTGCACCAAGCCCTTCAATCCACGCGCCAGCAAAAGCACATTTACCCATGCTGCAATAGTCGTAGCAATGGCAATTCCGACATGCCCGAGAGGAGCAAATAGCAACAGGCTAACCACAATATTGACCAATACGGTAATGCCGGCCATCATCATTGGTGCACGGGTATTTTCACGAGCAAAGAAACCGGGTTGTAGAACCTTGATCAATACATAACCAGGAAGCCCGAGGGCAAAGCCACGCAGCGCCATGCCCGTCTGATAGGCATCATCGGCCGTGAACTCACCACGTTGAAATAATATCGTAATGATCGGCTCAGGGATCACCATCATCGCCACGGCCGCCGGCAGAGTAATGAGTAATCCCAGCTCCATGCCACGCACCATGCTATCGGACGCTCCTTTTGCATCATCACGCCTGACCAGTCTGGTAACCTCCGGTAACAGCACCACGCCAAGAGCGATACCTATCATTCCCAGCGGCAACTGATACACCCGGTCCGAATAATATAGCCATGAAATAGCACCCTGTTTGAATGAAGCAATAATACCACCTACCAGTAGGTTGATTTGCTGAATACCAGCAGCTAAAACACCGGGCCCCATCAATAGAAAAAGACGTTTGATCGAGCTATCAAAAACGGGCTTCTGTAACCTAACATGGTAGCCGTTTTTCCAACAGGTGGCGTAAAGCATGGAGAACTGCAAGACTCCAGCAATAGCCACACACCACGCAAGAACATGCGCGGGCAACTCCGAGGCCTGCCAGGCAACAAAAATCCCGAGGCCTGCCAAAAAGACAATATTCAGTAAAATGGGAGCAGCTGCCGGCACCCCAAAAATCTTGAAGGTATTAAGCACGCCACTCAGGTGCGCCACCAAAGCCATGAAAAGTAGATAGCAAAATGTGATTTGTGATAGCCTTACCGTTAAATCAAAAGTATCTGGATGGTTGCGATAGATTTTAAAGTGCTGCTCAGGCCCTACGTCCTCAACGTTGGCCGTCCTCATAAGCTCTCCTTCAAACCAGCCAAAATCATGCCGCTTAGGTAAGTATATCCAGGCTCGGGTGCCCTCCTGAATAAGGGCATACTTACCCTCGATGATCGTGATCCCCTCCATGGGATTAACCTGCTTGAGCGCAACTCCATCTGAAGCGTTGATGATCCCAGATTGATAATCTTCTAGGCTAACCGAATCTCCCCTTGGACCGTCTCCAAGAATATTTGAAAACTTTTTGGGAAGCTCTTTAACCAGGCGTAGGTTGGCAAGCTGCTGCTGAGCCGTGCCCCCCGCCTCATCAATGGTTAGACAAATGGCGCGTGAGCCACCGATTGCCATCGAGAAATTTTCACGTTCGGGAGCGTCTACAGACACCGCCAAGGGCATTTCCACCTTGGGCTTAAAGCCAGGCACCACTGCCCCCATGATCCAATGCATGCAAGGAATAGCCACGATGGTCAGAGCAACAAGAACTACCAGCAAGGTTGAAAAAGCGTTCGAGGCAAATTTCATCGCATCCTCTTTCCCCTCTTTCTCTAGCCGTCTACCGAACATCGGCACAAATGCCGCATTAAAGGCCCCCTCACCAAAGATCCGACGAAACAGATTCGGAAAACGAAATGCCGAGAAAAATGCGTCCCCCAACAAACCCGAACCCAAATAACGGGCAATGAGAATGTCCCGCACAAATCCAAGCACACGGCTAATGGCCGTGAATCCGGATACTTGCATGAGGGAACGTAACATAACTGGTCTACTGCGCGGGTCTTTGCCTGGAAATTGAAGTGATTTATTTTAGCGGACGCTTGCGCGGCGCAACTTATCCATTATCGCCACTCCCAATCCTGTCTCAGAGACTGGCTCGGCAATAATTTCATCCACGCCACTCTCATCGAGCAGACGCAATACATAAAAAAATCTTACGGCTGCCTCTGCGAGCTTGCCATTTCCCGGTGACAGCTCCTCAACAACAGACCAATCATGCAGACCTATAAAGCCCGCCTTGTCAGAGCCACAATAACTGAGCAAACCATATTTTTTATTCGGCTCCGGCTTAAAATCAGAAGGTTTGGCCAATAAGCGCAGAGGCGTCACTGGCGCGTAATGACTAGCGAGCTGCCCTGGTGCTTCAGGAGCATCCTCAGAACGATTCTTTTTCGCCCGCACGACTTTACCAAAACGCTGCAACATCTCTTTGGTCACAGGCCCCGCCCTAAGCACATGGATGAGCACTCCTTTTTTACCTGCATCAGCTGAAATTTCTGGCCTGATAATCGTGCTTTCTAATCCCTCTCGGCAAGCTCCACCATCAATAATCATAGGAATGAGTCCTGATAATTCCTTCTCCACGGCACTAGCCGAGGTCGGACTAATCCTGCCAAACCTATTGGCACTGGGTGCAGCAATCGGACGTCCTAGCTGTCTGACAATAGCTTTCATCAAAGGGTGCGCACTCATTCTTACCGCTACGGAGGGTAATCCACTGGTTACGATATCTGGCACGCACTCTTTTTTAGGCAAAATTAATGTCAACGGCCCAGGCCAGTGCGCCTTCATGAGTTTGTCGATTACCTCTCTGAGTTCATCCGCTACATTAGCAACCTCATCGACTTGCTCATAAGAACCCACATGCACAATTAGCGGATCAAAGCTAGGGCGTTGCTTCGCAGCAAAAACCTTAGCCACCGCATCAGAATTCATAGCGTCAGCACCCAAACCATAAACCGTCTCCGTGGGCAAGGCCACCACTTCTCCCGTCTCTAATAGGCCCACAGCCAGATCTACAATCTTGTTTTGCTCCGCAGGATCGGAAGCGTCAATAACTTGAGTTTCAGTCACGCTTTCTGAATTAGCGCATCAATGACAAAAATAGAAGCTTAATACGCGCTAGCGTTGACCAGCAATCCATCATGGCCAAAAGCCAAACCAGCAGCATCTAAATTGATACCCTATATCGATGCTCAAGGTTAAGCATCACAGTGGGATGACAACTTTTCTGTTTTTCCCTATCGCCTCAAGCCCCACACTTATCTAGCATTCAACTCATGGAGCATGCGCCTAAAACAGCTACTCAAAAGCAGCAACCTTTAGAGAACATCATTTTGGTTGGTTTTATGGGTTCGGGCAAATCGAGCCTGGGAAGAGAGCTGCATCAAAATCTTGGCTATCAACTCATCGACACCGATCACGTCATCGAAAAACAAACAGGAAAATCAATACCTGACATTTTCTCACAGGATGGCGAGGCCGCGTTCCGCACCCTTGAAACCGAGCAATTAAAGCAGTTAATCGCTGAAAAAACGAGCAATCACATTATTTCCACCGGCGGAGGTATCGTTTGTACGCCAGAAAATAGAACCATACTTCGCCAGCTCGGATTTGTCGTCTGGTTGAAATGCTCTGTGGAAGATATCTATGAGCGCACCTCTCAGAACAAAAACCGGCCACTGCTACAATGTGATGACCCTATGCAAGCGATTAAGACCCTGCTTCAAGAACGCTCACCCTATTATGAAGAAACCGCACACTTAGAGATCAACACCACTGGCCTAAGCCTTGATGAGGTGTCTTGCGGTATCCTTGAGAGTGCTCGATATTACTTTGGTTCTGCATGACAGTATCCACCTTTAACTTTACTGGATAAGAGTTGCAGCAAAACACCCTATGTGCATATAATTTGCAGCCCTAAAACCCTTTTATATCAATTCCGATATGTCCACCACTAAGCCAAGTTCTACCCCTAAAATACCATTCAAACTGGTCAAGCAAGAGCTTAAAGATGTAGAGGCTCAAATTCGCGATCAGGTAAGGGCTTTCGATCCTGCCGTCGCCCCTTACATCGACTATATCTGCAACACCAGCGGCAAACGGATCCGCCCTATTTTGTCGATTCGCCCACCTTACTATTGGGGTTATTCTTGAGCTCATCCATATGTCTACATTGGTTCATGATGACATCATTGATGGCGCTGATACTCGCCGCCAAGTCCCAACAGCCAATGCGAAATGGGGCAATGGCATGGCCGTCCTACTGGGTGACGCCTTGTTCTCTCACTCTCTTTTGCTGGCTACCAATTTCAACAGTATCGAAATATGCCGTAAGGTAGGTCAGGCCTCTCGTGAAGTCTGTGAGGGCGAGGTCATGCAGACCCAGAGAAGATTTGATCTCACCCTTACCAAAGAAGACTATTTTCACATTATTGAGCTCAAAACCGGAGCCCTCTTTGCTGCCGCAACAAGCATACCAGCAGCTCTCTCGGAGGTGAGCCAGGAAACCGAAGACAAGCTCTACGACTACGGTATGAAACTAGGCACAGCATACCAAATCTACGATGACTGCCTTGACCTTGTTGGAAGCGAAGAGCAAGTAGGCAAGACCCTACGCACTGATCTCGAAAAGGGCAAACTGACCCTGCCGCTACTTAATTTACTACAAAAAGCAAACAAGAGTCAGCGTGAGCAGCTCAACAAGCGCATCATTGAGCAAGAACCCCTGGACCTGCCTGTCCTCGTAGGTATTGCTGAATATGAAGGTGCTGTGGCTTCAGCCCTGGACACCGCCTCACTCTTACTTGCCGATGCCCGCGAATGCCTGGACGTTCTTAGCGATAGTGAATGGCGTAATGGCCTCGAGGAAGTCACCTATTATCTTGAGGGACTGCTCAACAAATGTAGGCGTTAGCCGCCACTACTAAACAGGCCTAACCAGACCCAACTAGGCCTAACCAGCATTTTGTCTGCTGATTACGTGTAAGTTATCCAATCCTTGACTCGTAAACTCCTGCCAATAGCGCTTCGAAATTGGCTCTGCTAGAACTTTGCGTTCCGCCTCGCTCATCGCTTCAAGCACAGCCTTACCATGGCGTTTATTGAGCTCGCGATCTGTCATCCGAACTACAAGTTCTTCCCAGAAAGTTTCTGATCTCATCTCATCATAACACTGGGCATAAAATGAAGATTCTTCTTTATCCTTTCGAAGGCGTAATCGCTGCCTTTCAGGGTCATTCTCAACCTCTCCCCCCAAGCCATGATGTTGCATTCGAGAAAGAATCTTTTCAAGCATATCATCGAAACGAGCGACCCCCTCATCTGCGCCTGGCTTGTGATTCCAAAACGTTGCCCAACATGCAAGAGTCAACATCTCAGAGAGAGTGGACAACTCATCATCAGTAAAACGAAGGTGCATGCCGCAGAATCTGAAAGAACAAGTCCAAGAAACAAGCTAAATTGAGACAAAAGCAGATAAAGCGCTGAGAGCTTCCATTATTTTAGCACAAAGCCTTCTTTTAGCTTTGGGCAAGCTTCATGTTCCGTATAATCTCCGGCATGCAATGCCCATATTGCCAGACACCATTAACAGAAACTTCTGAAGAATGCAGCTACTGCAGTCTATCATTGCAAAGCGCTAATAGCTTACTGGGTCCGGTTCCACGCCTCACAACAGGGCTCAATGACATTCTCTCAGTTCTTGAGAAAAAAGCTCAAAGCAAAGCCACCAAGTCTTTGGCAAAGCTCAGTCAGCGCTTTCCTCAGGTGAGAATGCACATCATTATCAATAAGTTTAATCCTAACTACCCGCTCTCCACCCATCTTTTCTGGCTCTTCAACCAAGGAGCGTTATGCACCAGTGATCGCAAAGGCGGCAAAAACCATACCGTTTTACTAGGTCTGGATCCTGGCCAAGGACGCAGCGGGCTTATCGTCGGTTATGGGCTGGAGCCATTTTTAGCTCAAAAAGCGCTCGACCATGTGCTTGAAAAAGCGCAACCATTACTCAGCGAAGGTAATCACAGTGAAGCCATACTAGCCATCATTGATGACCTTGCTGAGCTAATGCAGGAAACCTGTGACGAGTTAGAGGAAATCCTCGACCTTGAAAAAACCGAAACTACTCATCAAATCGAATACTAAACAAGATACCCACTAATCATCATGGACTACGAAACATACAAACTCATTCACTTCGCCGGAATCTTCACTTTATTTTTCGCCTTCGGATCTCTTTTCAAAGGTGACAAAACAACCAAGGGAGCAGTCATCGGTCACGGCATCGGCTTGCTACTAATCCTTCTCGGAGGTTTTGGCATGCAGGCAAAAATGAAGGATGTCTACCAGGCTGTTTATGGCTCTGGGTTCCCCACATGGCTCATCATCAAGATTGTCATATGGCTTGCACTCGGTGGTGGCATCGTCCTCGCTAAACGCAAAATCATTAAAGGCTTGGCAGCATGGATTATCATTATTGCACTCGGCATGGCTAGTGCGTATCTGGCCCTCAAAAAACCAGCCATGGGCAACAAGCCAACAGCAGCAGCTGTGGAATAAACACTCAAGCTCCATCGTTTCGCCATGAAACATGTCGAAACCATTACCTTACCTCATGATCTCAGTGAATTCACTGAGATCATTGACGTACGTTCACCCTCTGAATTTGCCGAAGACCATCTTCCCGGAGCGGTCAACCTGCCGGTGCTCGACGACGAAGAACGAGCCACGGTAGGAACCATCTACAAGGACAAGCCATTTGAAGCTCGCCGACTTGGCGCTGCACTCATATCGGCCAATGCTGCCAAACACCTGCAGACGCACCTAGCAAAAAAAGACAAGTCTTACACGCCGCTTGTCTATTGTTGGCGAGGCGGAATGCGTTCAAACTCATTGGCACAAATCCTACGCTC
>JAACFN010000120.1 GCA_009937455.1 Verrucomicrobiaceae bacterium
GGAGGCAAAGCCACCGATCTCGAAGCCGACTCGCTGGCCATGCTTTTGGGTGGCGAGCGTCGTCCCAGCTCCTGGTCTGTCCAAGCGGGTTGTCAGGGCCGGATTGATGCCTTTGATGCCAAGGCGGCTATTGAGGCGTTGATGCCAAACAAGGAGATTCAGTTCGTGCAGCGTCAGCGTGATGGTTTTATCATCGCGGCTGATGTTCAATGTGGCGGTAAACCTATCGGTGTTTTTGCCCAGCTCAGCCCAGTAAAGTGCAGAGACCTAGGAAGCGATACTCCGATCTATCTCGTTGAGCTTGATCTTAAAAAATGCCAACAGCTTAGTGAGGGGATCAAGCAAGTTGATGAGCTTCCGCAGTTTCCTGGTTCCAGCCGAGATGCGGCAATGGAAGCGCCCGCTGAACTTGCCAATGCTGAGATTGAGAAGGTGCTCAAAAAGCATAATGAGAGACTACTCGTATCTTCGGCTTGTTTTGATGTGTTTCAGGATCCCACGGGCACCAAGCTACCTGCCGATAAAAAATCCATTGCCTATACCTTTCATTACCGCTCTCCTGAGCGCACCTTGAAAGCCAAAGAGGTCGATGAAGCTCACCAAAGGCTCCTTGATGGGCTGCAGAAGGCGCTTCCGGTTTCATATCGCTAGTTGGTGCAGCATTGGTGTTGCTAGTTGCCTGATATCAGCTTGATGTGTGCTGGGGTGTAGAAAAGTGAGCCAATGGGTTTTTCTGTTTTAGCATGGGGATCACCGAGGTAAATTTTAGTTTCGATCTTTTTCGGCGCGGAAAACCTTTGTTTTTATACAAAACAAAGTCCAAAACCCCTTTGTTTGTAACGATATTTAATAATAACAAATAAAATGTATAATAATATTGCATATTATTACACTTTTGGTCATATTAATGAGGTGCGAGGGGTTTAATCTCTGATTAAAGCCATCGCCAAGCCAACATAGCATTACGGAACCTCGCCTCCCGGCAAAAGCTGTCTTCTTGACAACCCAAAGCCCCCAACAGGTTGTGAGTATCCCTAGATGCCCCCAAACATACTAAGGATACCAAGAGGACACAGTTGCAACTTTTTCTCTCAAATCCCAGGAAACCCATTAACCCCCAACCGCTACAATTACCCCCACAACAAATGTTTAAGCCAAGGATGCCTTCTGAGCTGAGCTCAGATGGCAACTGAAGTTTACATGACAGCAAAGTAAAACCCCCCACCCACAAATGAGAAAGCCCCCGCATCATTGGTTTAAACCAACAGTGCGGGGGCTTTTCGGCTTGAGGGGGAAGGCCTGCAGCGCTGCTGTGAGTGCTGTGGACGCCTAGGCGGTCACGGAGCCACGGTCATCTTTTAGACCTGATTTCTCTAGGTAGTAGTCATAACCTCCTGCATAGCGAGTGAGTTTGCCGTCATCAACATGGAGGGTGGTTTCTGCAAGGCTACGGATGAAGTGTACGTCGTGCGAGATGAATACCAGCGTGCCCTCGTAGTGCTTGAGTGCCTGCAGCAATGCCTCGATGGAAATAATGTCGAGGTGGGTTGTGGGCTCATCCATGAGCAAGAGGTTTGGCGGGTTGACGAGAAACTTCACCAAATTGAGGCGCGATTTTTCACCTCCTGAAAGCACTCGGATTTTTTTATGCACATCAGAGCGGCGGAAAAGAAAGGAGCCGAGTATGGATCGGGCCTCATCTTCGCGCATATCGCCACCACAGGCCATGACCTCTTCGAGAACGGTGTTGGCTTCGTCCATACTCTCGGTGCGGTGCTGTGAATAGTAGCCGAGGTGGGTATTGAATCCTGCCTTGCGTTCACCACTCTGAAACTCCAGCTGTCCGGCAAGGATTTTGAGCAGGGTGGACTTACCTGCTCCGTTCGGGCCGACCAGTACCATGCGGTCACCTCTCTCGATTGTAAGATCGAGTCTATCGTAAATGACCTTGTCACCGTAAGCCATGTGGATGTTTTCCAGCTCGATGACTTTTTGATTGGAGCGTTTTGGCTGAGGGAAGTTGAATTTGAAAACCTTGCGGGGAGCAATAGGCTTGGGCAATCGTTTGAGTTTCTCGAGCTGCTTAACACGGCTTTGTACCTGGGCAGCTTTTGAAGTAACCGAGCGGAAGCGATCGATGAACTCTTGAACGCGTTCGATTTCCTTGTTCTGGTTGCGGTAGGCCTGCACCTTTTGTTGATATCGTTTGGTGCGCTGCTCTAGGTATGCAGTGTAGTTGCCAGTGTAGGAAATGAGTTGCTCCTCATCGATCTCGTAGACGGTTTCAATAAGTTCATCCATGAAGTCGCGGTCGTGCGAAATCATCAGTAAGGCGCCAGGGTAGTTTTTTAAATACTGCTGTAGCCAAATGAGCGCCATCAGGTCGAGGTGGTTGGTGGGCTCGTCAAGCATCAGCAGATCTGGTTCCATCACCAACAGCTTGGCAAGGTGGGAACGCATGATCCAGCCTCCGGAGAACTCACGAGCTGGCTTATTGAAGGCGTCAGGATGAAAGCCAAGGCCCGCAAGAATTTTTTTAGCCTTAGGCTCAAGTTGGTAGCCATTCGCCGCGTCGAAAGTGTCTTGCGCGGCGTGATACTCGGCGCTGTCGGTATTGCCAGAGGCATCGCCCTCACGCATGATGCGGATAGCTTTGGCGAGTTCTGGGGTGATGCCGATGGCTATTTCTAGAATAGTCTCGTCACCTGGGTCTCCAGCCTCTTGGGCAAGATAACCTGTGATGGCATAATCATCAACTTCGACACTGCCTGAATCCGCGTCCTCTTCTTTGAGGATCATTTTGAATAGGGTGGACTTGCCAGCTCCATTGGGTCCGACTAGCGCGACGCGTTCGCCCCAGTTGATGGTCATATCTGCGTCCTCGAAAAGCGTGCGCCCTCCAAGGGTTTTGGTAAGTTTTCTAATGATGA
The DNA here is from genome assembly GCA_009937455.1 of Verrucomicrobiaceae bacterium. Classification (GTDB taxonomy): domain Bacteria; phylum Verrucomicrobiota; class Verrucomicrobiia; order Verrucomicrobiales; family Akkermansiaceae; genus Oceaniferula. The sequence continues at coordinate 2,931 of JAACFN010000120.1, forward strand.
GCACGTCGGCTGATTACCTTAAAATAGGCATTTGTCACTTCAAAACCGAAGAATTCGCTATGAGGAATCGCCCACAAGGAGATGAAAACCCCAAATAGAATGGCTACGCTTGCGGCCTTGATAATGGCTACGCTTGCGGCCTTAATAATGGCCACGCTTGCGGCCTCATTGCTGCGTAACTTTACGAGCCGATAATTTTGCTGTTCTCGCTACGAAGCAAGGCGACCGAGTAGTGCGGGTCATCTGGCAGTACTTCGATGTCCACAAGGGTGCCGGCTTTTTCAAGCATTTGGCGGCAATCGGCGGATAGGTGACGGACGTGGAGAACTTTGCCGGCATTGCGATATCGCTCACCGAGCGCATTGATCGCTTCAAGGCCTGAAAGGTCACAGACACGAGCCTCCTCAAAGTCGATGACGATATTGGGAACATCCGATCTTGCCTGGAACTTATCCGAGAACTCGCGCACAGAGCCAAAGTAAAGCATGCCCTCGACACCATAGATACGTTCTTCTGGGCTGTCCTTGTGCATGGTTACGATGATATGCTTGGAGCTCTCCCAGGCGAATACAAGGGCGGAGAGGATGACGCCAATAAATACGGCTAAAGCCAGGTCATGCATGACCGCGGTTACCAAGGTCACAGTAAGAATGATGAGCATTTCAGACTTGGCGATCTTGCCAAAGCTTTTGAAGGTGGACCACTCGAAGGTGCCGATCACAACCATAAACATGACGCCAACCAACGCAGCGATTGGGATTTGGATAATAACGGGGCCGCCAATGACAATAAATAAGGCGAGGGATACTGCGGCAACAATGCCTGAGGTGCGTCCGCGACCTCCTGATTTGATATTGATCAAGGATTGGCCAATCATTGCGCAACCGCCCATGCCACCAAACAGGCCAGAGAGGAAGTTAGCGCCACCTTGAGCGACACATTCGCGGTTTCCTTGGCCGCGTGTCTCGGTGATTTCATCGATCAATTGCAGTGTCATCAGGGACTCGATGATACCAACCATGGCAACGACAAAGGCGGTTTGAAGGATGAACACCCAGTGGTCACCCCAGACGATACCGCTTGGCCATGCGGGCACGGGAAAGCTGCCACTCAAGGTGCCGTCACCACCACCGTCTTTGAGCACATTTTCAATCGTCCTTGCATCAGGCCCGAAGTAGGCGATGAGGCCGACCACGATAATAGCCACCAATGTGGAAGGCACCGCTTTGGTGAGTTTTGGGAAAAATTGAATGATGGCCATGGTCAGCACAATCAGGCCGATGAGGATGCCGAGTTCACTTCCTTGCATCCACTCCATGACACGGCCACCGTTTTCATCGAGATGGGAAAATTTCTTAAAGAAGCCGAACTGCCCCATGCAAATGACAATGGCAAGGCCATTGACGAAACCAATCATCACCGGATGGGGAACTAGGCGGATGAACCGGCCTAATTTAAGCACTCCGAAGAGGATTTGAATGCACCCTGCTACCATGATGACAGCAAAAAGAAATTGAAGGCCAAGCCCGTCGCCTAGGTTGTCTCCATATTGAACGGCTTTTCCTGCAACAACAGCAATGGCGCCAGTTGCTCCAGATATCATGCCCGGACGGCCACCGCAGGCGGCTGTGATAAAACCCATAAATACGGCAGCCCATAAGCCAACCAGGGGGTTGACGCCGGCAATGAATGAAAAAGCGATGGCTTCGGGCACTAAGGCAAGGGCGACCGTTAAGCCCGAGAGTGAATCATCTTTGAGGTTGCCGTTTTTTTTGCTGAATAGGTGAAACATAGGATAAGGCCCTTGATTGGAGGGCGTCACGTAGAGCCTATCACCTAGAATAGCAACCCTGATTCGGCGTTTTATTACTTATCTTAGCGTTGCAGGTTAAGCCCCGCCACGGTGTCGTATAGCTGCACTACGAGTAGATGGACGGGTGTTTTGATGATGAGATTGGCGTTTTCCATGCAGTTCATTATATATGATTGATAACCAGTTGATTAATTCAAAATTAGTTCAATGGTCTGATCCAGACCCTGTGAAAGACGACCCAGGAGCCTTGTGCCGGCATAAATTTTTATTTCCCTCCACAATAGGGGGAAATGCGTTTTGTGATGCCTTGGGACACAATAGATCGGCTATGCAGCAGGAATTTTTTAAAAACTAGGAGAGACGGGAACCGCAGTCTAACAGGTGCATTTTTTTTTAGCCCCCAGCGTAGTATCTGTGTTGGGCAGGAACCTAGCTGAAATACGCCTTAGGGCGTCCATTTTTAAAGGGTTCGCGCCTCCGCAAGAAAAAAGTCACTTTTAGAATTAAAAAGCCAAACCACAACATGTTGTATTGTTAATAATTTGTGGATACTATATGAGCAAAATCTCATTGACTAAAACGGTCATTCTCGAGCATGATTACGAAG
>JAACFN010000121.1 GCA_009937455.1 Verrucomicrobiaceae bacterium
CCAAAAAGAACCGGCAAAAGTATTTTTTAAGAGATGCTTACAGCGCTCCCATCAAACTGCTATCTGCGCTTGAGTATGGTCATCAGAATGTCCACAGCATCACGAATCTCTGCCTCATTTTCGATTCGATCTTTCACCTTTTGGCATGCATAGATCACAGTGCCATGATCTCTTCCGCCAAAGGCATCGCCGATTTCAACCAAAGAGCATGGCGTCATTTTACGACTCAGATACATCGCAATTTGCCGAGGGAAGGCAATGTTTGAAGGGCGACGCCTACTGGTCATATCTGCGAGCCTAATATCAAAGTAGTCAGTGACCGCCTTTTGAATAGAATCAATATTAACTCTACGCTGACCCTCTTCTCTTAAAATATCCTTCAACAAGAATTCCGAACGTTCAATGGTTAACTGTTCGGTACCGAGCGATGCATAAGTGGCGATGCGCACAAGCCCACCTTCCAGTCTGCGCACATTGCTTTGAATGCGCTCTGCAAGCATCTCCAATATTTCACTCTCAAGCTTAACGTCCCAGTCTTCCATTTTGGCCCTTAGGATAGCAAGGCGGGTCTCAATACCGGGAGGCTGAAGCTCCACAGTCAATCCACTTTCAAAACGAGAAATAAGACGAGGCTCAATATTTTTGATTTCTGAAGCTGGTCGGTCCGAAGTCAGCACGACCTGACTCTGAAGGTCCAGTAATTCATTAAAGGTATGAAAAAATTCCTCCTGGGAGCGCTCTTTTCCTGCCAAGAACTGAATATCATCGATGAGCAAAATATCTGCACGGCGATATTTGCGCCTGAATCTCTCGAGTGATCCTTTGCGCACAGTATCAATAAATTCATTGATGAACTTTTCACATGTCAGATATACCACCTTAGCTGTTGGGTTGTCCTTCAGTAGCTGCTGGCCAATGGCTTGCATGAGGTGGGTTTTACCAAGGCCCGAACTGCCGTGGATAAAAAGCGGATTGTAGATGGGGTTCTTGGTCGAGGCCACCGCCATACAAGCCGCATGGGCAAACTCATTGTTCTGACCGACAACAAAACGATCAAAGCTAAATTGAGGGTTGAGTCCCGTTGATTTGAGCTTTTTTCGCATCTGCTCTACTGGGTCACCGAGCGAGCTGCTGTGCGCCCCGGCTCCAAATCCATCACTGAAAGACGTTTGCGCTGCAGCATCGGTCTCAGAGGATAGGCCATTTAGGCCATTGTGATCACTACTCGCACCAGCTTGGTCAGCTGCGGCTTTCGCAGCATCAGCAAGCTGATCTTGTATCGCTTCGCAAACGACAACTCTCACTTTGCGTGGAAGCGATGAAACACTAGCAAGTGCAGATTGAACCTCAGGCAAGTAATTGGTCTCGATCCAAACCTGGTGCATATCGCTCACCACCCCCAGGACCGCCTCAGTCTCGTTGACCTCTTTAAGATAAGCTGAGTTAAACCACCTGCTGTATGCATCACCACTTACCAGATTTTTAAGGGCTCCTGAAACCTCAGCCCAAAGCTCTTTATTCTCCCTAGAAACAGTTGCACCACCCGATTCTGTTGGGTCAGCGGTTGACTTTTCTAGGTTTTGGAAAAGAGCATGTGTTTGTTTCATTAAGCTTGTAGAATGTGTAAATGGTTTAGGTATTCGTGTTCGCAAGCCGCGAACGAGCATGAGGGTTACCTGCTGATAAAACTCGCTGTTTGCGTCAGGATCAAAACTTTTTAATATTACGAGGCTCCAAAAAAACAAAACCCCCTATTCCACAATAGTTCCACGGAAAAGTTTTAAAAATACTTGACCCCCAAACTAATCAAGCGTGGTTAATTATCTCTGCTTATCGACACTGAATGACTCCTCTGAGGAGCCTAACAGACCCCCCAACCAGCCACACAAAAGTGTCATGCTCGCATTCAATGGGAAAAACCATTCAGAGGTCAGCTCAGGACGCAAAACAATGACCTGTTGAGCCCAAGCCGCTAAGCCAATAGAATCAAGCAATAGGGGTAGCTCCGGCCTAAACCAAGACACCAGTAACACGGATATAATAGTGCCTAATATCAACCCCTTGGTGCTTACCCTCAGAGGTAAAATAGCAGCTGCTAAAACACCCAACAGAGGACCATAGGTGTATGCCACCATGCCAAAGGCCAATCCAATCAGATCGCTGTCTGGATTCTTTTTATAAACAACCCACAAGCCCAGTCCAGCTGCAGTCAAAATGACCCCCCAAACACAAACCACAATTCTCGATAAACGCACCATCTCCCGTCCCTTGCCTGCCGCCTCGAGCTTGTCTCTGCCATAGAACACCGATAAGCTAGCCTGACTGAGGGCAGCTAAAATAGAATCCAGGCTTGAGATGGCCGCAGCAAATGCCCCCGCTAGGATCAAACCACTGAGCCCTGGAGGCACCTCCATGGTAATCCATGTGGGAAACACATTATTGCTTTTCTCAAAACTCGCAGCGATCAAACCACTTGGCTCATAGACCCTATACCAGGCAAAAAGCCCTGCTCCGACAGCCAGCATCAAGACGGTGACAATGATCGATACACTACTCCAGCACATGGCTTTCCTCGCATCCTTAATAGTTCCGCAGCAAAACATTCTCTGGGTGTTGAGTTGATCGATACCAAATGCCGTAAAATTCTGAAAGGGCATCGCGATTAGTGCCACCCACATGGTGTAGCGTAAACTCGGTTCTTGGAACGGGCTCGTGAAATCAAGCCATCTGAGCTTGTCTTTATTACTGCCGTCAATAGTGACTTGGTTGAGCTCTACAATTTGGCTCCAGCCCACTTCTCCAACCAGCAGACTCAAAGCCAACACACCGCCAAAAATGAATAGGCAAAACTGAATAACATCGGTCCAAATGACCGTTTGCATCCCCCCCATGAATGTCCACAGAATTGCGACAGCACCTATGATCACAATACATAGAGGCGCATTCATACCCGTTACCACTTGGAGAATAATGGCGGTAACAAGAACGCGCACACTCTGCCCTAAGATTGAACCTACAGCAAAGAGTCCAGTGACCAAACGCCTCGCCCCCTCACCGAGCCGGTTACCCATAAAATCGTAAGGGCTGTATATCTCCTTTTCATAATACAAAGGTATCAGCCAGTAAGCGACAGCGAAGCGTGCAATAATTGAACCAAAGCCCCATTGCAGATAAGTCCAGTCCCCCTCTAAGGCAAAAACCATGCCCGGCACACCGATGAAGGTCAGGGCACTAATCTCAGTGGCAATCATCGACCCACTCACTGACCACCATGGCAAAGTCTTACCCCCGAGAAAGAAATCCTTAATATTGGATTGTTTGCCCGAAAGCCTGTGCCCCAGAACCGTGGTGAAAATCATATACCCGGCAACGACCGCCCAATCCCAATAGGTAAAGTATTCATGCACCGGCTTCATGGAAGCGCAGACTAGCATTACAATTCAGCTCTACAAACTTCAAACCCACGCACTCGAAAAAAAACTTTGCCCTACAGGCAAAAGAGGCTTGTCGTTTAGGCCGCACCATTCATAACTCAACCCCAGATTTAAGCAAGTGGCCTCATCTGGAAATCATCTCACTCTTGGCATTATCCCAGCACGCTGGGGTTCTACTCGCTTCCCCGGGAAACCGCTCCACCTCATTGCTGGAAAACCGCTTGTGCAACATGTCTGGGAGCGCACTCAGCACTGCAAGCTTCTCGACAGCGTGACTATCGCTACCGATGACCAGCGCATCCTTGATGCCGCACATGATTTTGGTGCCCAAGCAGTCATGACCTCTCCCAACCACCCTACGGGAACGGATCGCATCGCTGAAGCCGCATCGTCCTACCCTGATGCAACTTATATCATCAATATTCAGGGAGATGAACCGCTCATCGAGCCCAGCCTTATCGACCAGCTCGCTGCAGCGCTACATCAAGATTCAGGTATTTCAATGGCTACGGCCGCCAACCCCATTAACGATGATGAGGCCATGCACGACCCTAACGTCGTCAAATGCGTCATCGCCCAAAATGGTGAAGCTCTTTACTTCTCGCGTAGCCCAATTCCCTTCCAGCGCGCGGCTAGCCCAGGATTGAGTCTATACCGCCACAAAGGAATCTACGCATACCGTAGGGACTTCCTCGAAAAATTTGTTGTCTGGCCGCCATCCCCTCTCGAGCTGGCAGAATCATTAGAGCAGCTACGCGCTCTTGAAAATAATGCACGCATCAAGGTTCTCATCACAGATGACGACTCCACCGGTGTAGACACACTCGAACAGGCCCAACATATCGAAACTCTTCTCAAATAAACCAGCTACTCTCATACCCATGCCTCAACCTACCAAGTATATCTTTGTCACCGGCGGTGTCGTCTCCTCACTAGGCAAGGGGCTGGCAGCTGCCTCGCTTGGCACCCTTCTAGAGCATCGCGGCCTCTCCGTGATTCTTCAGAAGTTCGACCCCTACCTCAATGTTGACCCCGGCACCATGTCCCCATTTCAACACGGGGAAGTCTACGTCCTCAATGATGGCGCTGAGACCGATCTCGACCTGGGGCATTATGAACGTTTCACCAATTGCACACTGACCAAATTTAACAACCTCACCTCTGGTCAAGTTTTTGAAAACGTCATCCGCAAAGAGCGCAAGGGCGATTACCTCGGCAAAACCGTTCAGTTTATCCCCCACTGCACCGATGAGATCAAAGCACGTATTAACGACGTCGCCCTTCGTTCTGATGCCGATATCATCATCACCGAAATAGGCGGAACCGTGGGCGATATCGAGGGCCACTTATTCCTTGAGGCGCTTCGGCAGTTTTCACTCGATGTCGGCCGTGAAAATGTCTGCTTCATCCATGTCACGCTACTGCCTCTGATCAAGGCTGCCGGCGAGATCAAAACCAAGCCAACTCAACAGTCCGTTGCTAAGCTGCGTGAGATCGGTATTCAGCCAGATATTATTGTCTGCCGAACTGAACACGAATTGGACGAAGACAATCGACGTAAAATTGCAATGTTCTGCAATGTTGAGCACAAGAATGTTGTCGCGTTTCGCGATGTTGACCACACCATTTATGAATGCCCGATTGACCTGCGTCGCGACAAACTTGATCGCCTGGTGACTGACCGACTAGGCATCGAGTCCAAGACACCTGACCTCACCGAATGGCAAGATTTCGTCGACCACATTATCAACCCTACCCACGAGGTTAAAATTGCAGTTGTCGGCAAATACATTGAGCTGCAAGACGCTTACAAGTCGATTTACGAATCCCTGACACACGCCGGTGCCGCACATGACACCAGGGTTGTAGTTGAGCGTATCGATGCAGAAAT
>JAACFN010000122.1 GCA_009937455.1 Verrucomicrobiaceae bacterium
ACTGTCCAGCCATCACTGAGAATAGTAACTCCTGCCACCCCCGCGTTCACCATCGGCTCAATGGCCAAGACCATGCCAGGGCGCAGCTTGGGAGATCTTCCCGATGGTCGATAGTTGGGAACTTGTGGCTCTTCATGCAGATTACGCCCAACACCATGACCGACAAACTCTCTCACCACCGTGAACCCATGAGGCTTGACGTGAGCCTCAACAGCTCCGCAAAGCTCAGCGAGTAAGTTGCCCGGCCGCGCTTGATCAATCGCATCGTAGAGGGACTGCTCAGTGGCACACATCAGCCGCTTGGTTTCCAGATCAATCTCGCCAGCCGGAACCGTGGTCGCATTATCTCCAATCCATCCCCCCTTGGTAATACCAACATCAATTTTAAGAATATCACCTAGCTTAATGACCGTATCTGAGCCAATGCCATGAACCACTTCCTCATTGCGAGAAATACAAATTTGACCGGGAAAACCACGGTAGCCGAGAAAAGCGCTCTTACAGTCACGCTCCTTCATCAGCTCTGCCGCATAAGCATCAATTTCCGCTGTGGTCCTGCCGGGTTGCACCTCCTTGGCACAGAGCTGGAGAATCTCACTGGCAGTCTCACAAGCGATACGCATCTTCTTGATGTCAGCTGCGCTCTTGATCGGTATTCTTATTTTCTTGGCCATAGCTTATTTGGGCGTATTTGGAATTCCCTGTTTATCTCGTTGAGATGGATGACGAAGGGATACGCTCTTTAACCAGGATGAAAAGAAAAAAGGCCAGCGAAACATAGAGGCACCTTGCTGCAGCAATCAACTAGCAAAAGTTTTAGCCCCCGATGATATTCATCTTACTTTTTGCGAATAAAGTAGTTTAAGTTTTCAAGCTCGAGAGCCAAATCAACATTATTGACCGTTACCTCCTGCGGAACCTCAAGCACCACGGGAGAGAAGTTAAGAATACCTTGAATGCCTGCTTTAATAAGGCTGTTTGCTACCTGCTGAGCAAAATTGGCTGGCACACAGAGGACTGCCATCTGGACCTTATGTTGCTTCACAAAAGCTGGTAGGTCATCTGTGGAATGCAGTGGCACGGGGATTTCTCGATCTCTCAAGCTATCGGCTGCAGAGTCAAAAGCTGCAAGAATCTCATAACCCTCTTTTTTAAATCCGTCATATCGTAATAATGCCCGACCTAGGTTTCCCGCGCCAACCATGATCACTGGCTGAAACTTAGCCCGACCCAGACCTTCGTGAATAGCATTGCGGAGCGCCTCTACGGGATAACCTCTGCCTCGGGTTCCGAAAGTACCGAAGTATGCCAAATCGCGTCTCAGCTGAGATGGCTTCACTCCTGCCGCAGTAGCCAAGGCAGCAGAGCTGACCATTTCTCGGCCATTTTCGTGCAGCCGCTCTAAACACCGGCCATACAGCGATATCCGGTAAATTGACTTTTGCGGTATTTCAACTTTATCCACAAACTAAGCATGAGCAACGGATCCGCCCAGGTCAAGAAGTGAAACGATCCCTAGCAGCACCGGATTTCGATAAATTACCGGTTAATTAAATTGGTAATCTCAAGTGCGAGGTCGAGCGCTGCGGCTCCTTGTTGGCCTGAAACTGCAGGTGCTGAACCAACGCGTGCGCATTCAACAAAAGCTGCCAACTCACGCTTAAGGGGTTCATCTTTTTCTACATTCACGTCCACTTTTTCAATACCAGCCCCACCCATACGATACATTTCAGCGCTCTGCTCTTGGTAGTCGAGTGACAAATAGCAATCCCCCTGAAACACTCTAATCTTGCGCATTCTCTCAGGACTAATTCGACTTGAGGTCACATTCGCCACACAACCATTCTCAAACCGTATGCGGGCGTTGGCAATATCCTCACGAGAAGTCATCACCGGCACACCGACCGCGTCGACACTCTCAACGGGAGATTTTACCAGGTGTAAAATGATCTCCAAATCATGAATCATGAGATCCAGGACTACACCGATGTCGATGCTTCGGTTTGGAAATGGGGAAAGCCGGTGAGCTTCAATAAATGTTGGCTCTGTAAGCCGGTCCTCCAATTCCTTCATGACTGGGTTGAAGCGTTCAATATGACCTACCTGTAGTATTTTACCGCACCGGTGTGAGGTTTCAATCAATGCACGCGCATCATCCAGTGAATCGGCAATGGGCTTTTCCATGAGCACATGCACGCCTTTTTCCATGAGCTGGCAGCCTACCTCTCTGTGGGCAATAGTCGGCACGGCAACAGTAGCCGCGTCAACAGCCTCAGCAAACTCATCCAGCGAATCAACAGCCACAGCACCAAATTCGGCCGCAACCGAATCGGCCAGAGCCTTATCCCGGTCATAAATCGCCACGAGGTCGACACCTTCCAGAAGGGAAAAAACCCTTGCATGATTCCGCCCCATAGCTCCTGCCCCCGCAACTCCTGCACATAGTTTCATGCGCATAGACCTAATCGAATCTCTAGTTAATGGCAAGGCTCATGGTCAGAGCTCATGCCCAAGATCATCCCGTGGATCCATGGGTGGTGATTTTCGCCCATAACCAGAGCCGCAAGTATGTAGTGGTGCAGACGCAATAACTGAGCCTGCTAAAAACCATACTTTTACGCTGGAAAAAACACTCAACACGCTTAGATTTTAAATGTATCGCTTTTGTAACGTATTTTTTTGCGCTATCATTTCTTGCGACCTTAATCACACTCCCTCCCCCTCCCCTTCCCACACCTATACCCTGCGCTTTCTTCAATCATGAGCTTACACGCACAACTATCACCAGAAGCCGAGGCACGCCTGCGTGCCCAGCAGCGCAACTCTACCATCACCAGCATCATCATCTCCATTCTGTCTGTGGTGCTTATTGGTATTTTGCTGCTCTGGATCCTTTTACCTACCATCGAGACCTTCACGCCAGAAATCGTCTCTTACCAGGCAGGTGCAGAAGATGAGCAAAAAATCACCAAGCGGGAAATGACGCGTGCGGTAGAGCGTAAACCTTCAGCACCATCGAGCTCAATGGCCAAGGTGATCGCTGCCAATACAACCTCGCTCACCGCCGTTCCCATACCCGATGTGGACACACCCGATCCTTCAGCTGACTTTGGTGATGGCAATGATTTTGGTGATGGCTGGGGCAGCGCAGAAGAAGATGGCGCTGGTTTCACAAGCATTCCTGCCACCATGAGGGAGCGATGCTCCAAAGAAGACCGCCTACAACGACTCGCCAACAACGGCGGTAACGAACAATGTGAGGAAGCTGTGATGAAGGCTCTGCGCTGGATCAAGAGCAAACAAAACCCCGACGGCAGCTGGGAGGCCAAATACAAAGTCGCCATGACAGGTTTTTCCATTCTTGCCTACCTTGGACATTGCGAAACCCCAAACTCTGAAGAATTTGGCGACTCCGTTACCAGAGGCATCTTATACCTCGTAGACAAAGGCATGAAGGATAATGGCCTGCTCCGCGATGGCTCTAAGGGGCATGGATGGGTATATGAACACGGCATCGCTACCTACGCTCTAGCTGAAGCCTACACCTTCTGCAGCAAGCTCGGCATCAATATTCCCAATCTCGACACCGTCACCAAGCAAGCAGGCGATGCCATCATAGAGGGACAATCCCGAAGCGGCGGCTGGGTTTACGACTTTGATGCAGGCTCAAATGACGGCGACAACTCAGTGGGGTTCTGGCAAATACAGGCGCTCAAGGCCTGCAAACATACTGGCCTATGGGAGGAAAATGACTTCAAGGAAACAATTAAAAAAGCACTCGGATACCTTGAGGATGTGCAAGGAAGTAACGGGGCCATTGGCTACAGAGGCAGTGCATCAAGAAGTCCAGGGCTGACAGGCGGGGGGGTGCTGGCCTATCAAATGTGGGATAAAAGTAGCCACTCGGTCGTTCGTGATGGCATTAAATACATCAGAAAAAATACTGAATTTGATTGGGAAGAGGAATCATCAAATCTTTACTATCACTACTATAATGCTCAGGCGATGATCAACCGAGGTGGCTCTGATTGGGAAGAATACAATGAATTGTTCCGAGACAAATTACTTGCCGTGCAAAACGAAGATGGATCATGGAGCCGCAAAGAAAAAGTCCACCACGGAGCCAACGGCACGCACATGGCCACCTGTCTGGCAACGTTCATGTTCGAGGTCTATTACCGTTTCCTGCCTGCTACTGGTCTGAAAACACGATAGCCTGACATTGGCTGACTTGGCCTTGTCCCAGCAGCGCTCAAATGGATAGCAACCACATTCCAGTAGCCCTGACCGTCGCTGGTTCAGACTGTTCTGGCGGTGCAGGCATCCAAGCGGACCTGAAAACATTTCTCAACCACCGCGTTCAAGGTCTCAGTGCGGTGACCTGTATCGTTGCTGAGACACCACTTGAGGTGCGCCATATCGAAAAAGTCCAACAATCGACACTCGAGGCTCAGCTCAACATTCTCTCGGAGAGTTATCCCATTAGTGCTGCCAAAACGGGACTGCTACCATCACAAGCGAGTATAGATCGTGTGGCAAAGGTATTTTCAAACAGAGAGATTCCACTCGTTGTTGACCCCGTGATGATCGCCTCAACAGGCTCAAGCCTGACAGAAGAAAACACGCTTCACGCCTTAACCCATCAACTGCTTCCCGTGGCTGCACTGGTTACCCCCAATCTCCCTGAGGCCGAAGTCATTCTGCAACGCAGCATCCAGTCCGAAGACGAGCTCGTCACTGCCGCTCGTGACATTGCCCAATGTTACGGCATCTCATGTCTTGTAAAAGGCGGACACTTGCCAGGTGATGGCGAGCGCCTCGACGTATTATGGCATGCTGACCACGCTCATCACTTTCGGCATGCATACATCGCACTACCCGACGGTATGCACGGCACTGGGTGCACCCTATCTGCGGCCATCACCGCGGGTCTGGCCCACAAGAAGGACATGACAGAGGCAGTCACCGATGCCATCGCCTACGTGCAGCAACTCATTGAAAATGCCCACACTTGGGAACATAATCATCACAGCATACGCTGCCTGGGTTGGCTTTGAGGCTCATCAGCAAGTGATACCTCATTGAGATTAAATTGGTTGGGCGATTTTACGCTGAGAAATTAAGGTTTTTGGCCATAGAGCATCAAGCTCAAAGGAATAACATTGACCTCATCGCAGGTTCCTTTAAACACCCGCGCGTCAAATCTTTTCCATCATGAGCCAAGAAACCATTATCTACACCCAAACAGACGAGGCCCCGGCACTAGCCACCTATTCTTTCCTGCCTATCGTTCAGGCATTCACCAAACCA
>JAACFN010000011.1 GCA_009937455.1 Verrucomicrobiaceae bacterium
GCCTTAGTCTGGCTAAGCTCGACGGCATAGGGCTCCAGAGCGTGCAGAGTCATGGGGTTGGACTCGCCAGCATAAGTAAACAGGCTGATTCCTAGAATAGCGGGAATAAGCCCCTTAAGTAGATCGAGAATGAGGCAGGCGATACCATAAGGCTTGCCGACGATGCGCAGCACATTGGTGGCACCAATATTACCAGAGCCATGTTCGCGAATATTGATGCCCTTGGCCTTGGCGATAAAAAGCCCAAAGGGAATTGAACCTGCAAGAAAGGCGATGAGGGGAGGGATCCAGAGTGGCATGGTAACAAAGAGATGCGGTGTGACGGCCTCGCAATCCTAGATTGAGAATGCAAAAAACCCAATGAATATTTTTGGCCTTCTCGTCGCTATTTTTGACTTCATCGTCTTCGTGCAGGTGCTGGAGGACGGCATCGACGGTTCCGATGTTTACTGAAATGAATTTGGGGGCCTGAAGCTACAAACCACGGCGAACAGCTTTGCTGGGCTTATTAAATTCGAGGTAAGTGACACCAGTGACTTTATTGGTGCCTGTCTGGTAGGTTTCGACATTCATTTTCTTGAGCGTCTGAATTTTGTCGACGGTCATTAAGTCGGTGACGTGGAAGCGTTTGAGCAATCTTCCTTGGGCGTCGTAGCCAGCCATTTGCATGAGGGCGCCGTATTTTTTATGAACCCAGATGTAGACGAGGCTATAGCGCCCATCCTTGCCGGGGTTAAGTAGGCGGAGCTTGTAGCAGGACTGCATTTTGATTTTATCCTCCCCGACTATTTCGGCATCCTTCCAATACAGGAACCGCAGTGAAAGATCTTCATAGGTGACGTCGCTGCCAATGATGGCTTCGCCAATTTTTTGGGGAGGAAAGGGTTTGGCTTTACCCTGCTCAGTTTCGAAGAGCTTGGCCTCACCCTCTTTGAGCTGCATGTGAAAGCCGCTCCAGGTGTTATTGGTGTGGAACTGGAAAGTGATGTCTTCACCACTCAAATGCAAAGAGAGCGGGGTGCGATTACCATCTTTGCGAATGTGACCATCAAGCTTGCCGTGCTGGAGAGTCGTGCCTAGCCGTATGCCTTCTAGCAGTTTTTCAGCACTGATCTTGGTACTGGTGTCCGCGTCAGCCATCGGTGAGATGCCGACGATAACGGAAAGTATGGCAGCACAAAGGGTAAGGGATGAGATGGCTTTTGAAAAATGGTTCCGCATGGTGATGTTGTTTAATATGTAGCCTTTTGGACGGTCAGGACAACAGAGTTATTCACAAAATGCGCTTTTTCGCCCAAAAAGTCAAAATGGGGCTTGAGCCAATGATGTCATGTGGATTGGATGTAATTTGTCTTTGCTCTCGCACGAGAGCTCTTCGCACTATTTCTACATCATGAGCCTACGCCATCAACTGACCGACGTTTTAACAGATTATTTGCCCGCTAACCCGAAGGAAGCGATCAAAGGAACTGAGTTGATTCGTTTGCTGCGTATGAAGCTTGAGGGCAATTATTCAGACGCCTCGCTCAGGTATCATTTTTCGATCATGTCCTGTGATCCGACGTCTCCTATTGCGAAGGTGGAAAAGGGTCAGGGGTATTACCGCCGCACGGCTGCCGTGCCAGCACTCTCAACAGCGCAGGAGCTTTTTTCTCAATATCAAGGGCGCCTTGATGACATCGAAGGTAACGGTGAGGAAGTGGACCATGCCATGATGCGGATTCGTAAGTTCCGCGCGATTGTCAACAAGTGGTGTGACGTCAACGGAAGGTTTCCCTTTGCATTTAGAGAGCCCTTTGGTGCTGATGCGCCGATTGGAAACCTCTGGAAATTTCCCGAAATGATCTTGATAGATTGGGATAACGGAGAAGAGGTTGAGCACGCGCGCGCGATGATCAACTTGAAGTCTCAGCTTGGTTTGCCGCCATTTAGAATGCACGCAGCGCGTTTGCGCATTCTGCCAGCTCATCACAGTTTCCGTGAAGATTTCTTTCAGGCACTTAGTGCTTCTTCATGGGCACAAGGCGGGGAGCTCATTTACGCTGCCCCCATTGAAGATGAGGCGCTAGCTGATTCTATTCGTCAATTGAGTGCTACCTTTGGCATCGGGGTGACAACCTTTGGGCTGACTGCTGAGATTCTTGATGACCTGCCAAGACCAGCAAATATTATCAATGCACACCCTCGTGAGACGGAGGCATTGATGGAAAGGCTCGATGTGACACGTGTGGCGATGGCTAAGTCACGTCCTCACCTTGACTGGAGCTCACTGGAAGCTATCCGTGGTGATAGTGCCGACGTTGATAAGCTACTCAATTGGCTTTCTGGCAGTGTCGAGATTGGCCGTATTTTGCCTTACCAAGACGAGAAGTAAGATGGGTAGTATTTGTCTTTGATCTGAGTATTTGTCTTTGATCTGTATGGCAACATAGATACGCTGCCGCGCAGGGGCGCCTATCAGGCGTCATGCCAAACCACTCATTTACCATAGAAATGCATATAGAAATCATGGACACAACGCTCCGAGATGGTGAGCAAACATCTGGGGTATCATTTTCTGCATACGAGAAGCTGAGCATGGCCAAGATCCTGCTCCAAAATGTGAAGGTGGATCGTATTGAGGTTGCATCTGCACGGGTTTCACAAGGTGAATTTGATTGCGTTCAGGCGATTACCCAGTGGGCGGAGAAGAATGATTTATTAGACACGGTGGAGGTGCTCGGTTTTGTTGATGGCAAAGTATCGGTTGATTGGATTGCCAAGGCTGGAGCAAGAGTCATTAACTTATTGGCCAAGGGCTCCAAACGTCATGTTGAGTTGCAGCTGCGTAAATCACCTGAGCAACATCTTGAGGACATCAAGGAGGTCATTGCCTACGCAAGCTCGCAAAATGTCGACGTTAATATTTACCTCGAGGACTGGTCCAATGGTATGATTCACTCGCCAGACTATGTGCATGCACTGGTAGAGGGTCTGATGGATACCCCGATCAAAAGGTTTATGTTGCCGGACACACTCGGTATTTTAAATCCAGATCAAGCTTATGATTTCTGTCAGCAGATGGTCAGTCGCTATCCTGAGCTGAAGTTTGATTTTCACGCCCATAATGATTACGACCTTGCTGCAGCTAATGTCTATAGTGCCGTCAAGGCAGGCGTTCACGGTATTCATGCTACGGTCAATGGAATGGGCGAGCGTGCCGGTAATGTGCCGCTATCCAGTGTCATCGGGGTCGTTCACGACCAACTCAAATTGACTACCAATATCGAGGAGTCATCGATCAACAAGGTAAGCCGTATAGTAGAAACCTATTCTGGTGTTCGGGTGCCGGCCAACAAACCCGTCATTGGTGAATTTGTCTTTACCCAGACCGCGGGAATTCACGCTGATGGTGACTCCAAGGATAAACTTTATTACAATGATCTGTTGCCAGAGCGTTTTGGCCGCACTCGTGAATACGCATTAGGCAAGACATCAGGGAAGGCCAACATTCAGAAAAACCTCGAAGAGCTCGGTATCAGTCTCGACCAGGATGGCATGAAGCGCGTTACCGATAGGATCATTGAGCTCGGTGACAAAAAAGAGCGTGTCACCAAAGAGGATCTTCCCTTTATCATTGCGGATGTACTGGGTGAACATACAGAGACTCAAGATATTGAGATCGTCAATTATGCGCTCTCTCTGACCCAAGGTTTAAATCCTGTGGCCACGGTTCGTTTGCGTATCAAAGGTGAGTTTTACCAGGAAACAAGCACTGGTGATGGCCAGTATAACGCATTTGTCCGCGCTCTTTGGAGTATCTACGCAAGATTGGAGAAAGATCACCCAACACTGGAGGATTATTCAGTGCATATTCCTCCCGGCGGACATACGGACGCTTTGGTGGAGGCCACCATTCTTTGGGATTTCAAAGGCAAGAAGTTCAAGACGCGTGGTCTAGACGCGGATCAGACTGAAGCCGCTATTCAGGCTACCATCAAGATGCTCAACATCATTGAGGAATCTTAACCGGGTTTATACCCAGCCGATCATGCCTGCTACTCGGTAAGCTGAGTAGAGAAACAGGATAAAGAGGACAAAAACAAAAGCTTTGGCGCAGGCTTCGATGGATGTGCGAGTCATGGGCTAGGTGGGTTCATCGGCTGAAAATACCGAATGTCTGGCAGGCTTTTAATGCTTTAGCCTATGGAGGTCAAGGTTTCCTGTGCGGGAAAGATCACATCATTGACCTTGGCAGCCAGATGCATACGAGATCACGGCTTGCGGTGAGAACATCATCGGGTTAGTAATGCGGCGTGATTTATCTCGATTCCAATGCCACTACTCGAGTTCATCCAGAGGTGCTGGAGGCAATGATGCCGTTCCTCACCGACCAATGGTATAATCCGTCTAGTGGCTATCGCGCGGCGAAGGTGGTGCGCAAGGCTCTTGAAGTTGCTCATGAGCAAGTGGCTGAGCTGATTCATGCCAAGCCGACTGAGATCGTTTTTACCGGCTGTGGCACAGAGTCCAACAATGCGGTTTTGTCATTTCTTGCCTCGCGGTCTCAGGGCGATCAAAAGATTATCACCAGCGCGATCGAGCACAGTGCGATTCTGCGCCATGCAGAGTTTCTGGCAGAGCAGCATCATCTCAAAGTCGAAAAAGTCGGAGTCAATAACGATGGTCGTTTGTGTCTTGATGGTTTTGCCAAGGCGATAGCCGGCGGCGATGCTGCTATGGCATCTGTGATGTGGGCAAACAATGAAACCGGTGTAATTCAGCCCATTGCCGAGGCCTGCCAGCTCGCGCGTGAGGCAGGAGTTGCGTTTCATACCGATGCTATTCAGGCGGTCGGAAAAACGAGGGTTAATGTCAGGGAAATCCCTGTGGATTACCTCTCGATCTCAGGTCATAAGTTTCACGCTCCCAAGGGAGTAGGGGCGATGTATATCAGAGAGGGCTTGAAATTTGAGCCGATGTTGCATGGAGGCGGTCAAGAGGGTGGTCGGCGCAGCGGTACCGAGAATGTTGCCGGCATTGTGGCTCTGGGTAAGGCCGCTGAGCTGATGAAGCAGCGCCTTGATGATGACGGGCATGCCGGTGTGGCAGCCTTACGAGATCATATGGAGCAGCGTCTGCTCTCTGAGCTTGAGCATATTCAAATCAACGGTTCTCATGATCACCGCACAGCCAATACCAGTCATATCTCTTTCGATAGTTGTGAAGCTGCCGGGCTTTTAATCTTACTCGACGAATATGGAGTGCAGTGCTCCGCGGGAAGCGCCTGCATGACAGGCAAGCAGCAGCCCTCACATGTGCAGACCGCAATGGGTATATCCGCATCCCAGGCAAAAAGTAGTTTGCGGATTTCCTTGTCGATCTTCACCACGCAAGAGGATGTGGATACCGCGGTTGAGGCCCTTAAGAAAGCAGTCTCTAAATTGCGTAGCGTTCAGGGTGGGCCTGGGGTGGGACCCGTGCAGGTGTTCAGCCGTGACTGACTTGCCTAGCTCAGCGGATCAAGGCTAGCAATCGCCTCACGAAGAAGCTTTGCCGGCCATTGGCCTGGGGCTGTTTCGGTATTGCCGAGGTAGCCATAATTCAAGAGAGATCCATGCTGGGCGTAAAGAAGGCGCGAGACGGGGGCTAGCTGTCCCATGCCCATCATAGACATCGGATGATCGTTACTTTGGAGGATTTCCACACAGCGTACTAAATCATTAACCTCATTATGGTGCACCGCTATTTTAATGATGTCGGCTTCTTCACTGAGATCGACAAGGCGTTGAAGTTCAGATGTTTGCGGGGTTTCCGTGAAATTATGATAAGATAATATCAAACCAACCCCTTGCGACCTGATCTGATGCAAGGTGTCTTTCATCTCGGCATACGATGCCAGTTCTACATCAATCCATGAGGCTCTTTTAGAGACTTCCATCAACAGACGGGCCCGCTGCTCGACATTGAGTTCGGATAAACCACCTTCATTGGCGCAGCGCGCTGTGAAAAGCAGGGGGAAGTCTTTGAATCGATCGAGTTCGATATTGAGGGTGTCGAGGTGACCGGGCATGCCATCGAGCCGGACTTCGAGTATATCGCATAGCGCTTCAAGCTCGACTGGCTGAAGGCAGGCAAGCTGATTGAGGCTCTGCACAGATCCAACTACGAGTGGCTTCTGCGGAATACTGACCGTGTCATTGGACATATGAACACAGTAGTCACATATGAGGGCCTTGTTTGTCAATCCGTCTATTATTGGTATTTGCCGAGTGGATACCCAAAACACCCATCTTCTGTGATGAAAATGAGGATTATTTTAGCGATCATACATTTTGATCTTTTGGATAGCCTCCTAATCATACAGAACAGACGCGGTCAAAGCACCCATCATTCTCATGAGCAACGATCCAAAAAAATCATTAGGTATAGGACTCGCAGGATTCGGAACCGTAGGTACCGGCGTGTGGGAGACCCTCAAACGCAATGCAGAGCTGATTTTTAACCGGAGTGACGTGCAGGTCGACATTGTTCGGATCGCGGTGCGTGATTTGAATAAGGTCAGAATTGAGGGAGTCTCCACGGATAAGTTTACTACAAATTGGCAGGATGTGGTCAATGATCCTGAGGTGAATATCGTAGTCGAGCTTATCGGTGGAACAGATACCGCTTTTGATATTGTGGCAGCTGCGCTTCGTGCTGGTAAGCCGGTTGTAACTGGTAACAAGGCACTGCTTGCTGAAAGAGGTCAGGAATTATTCGAGCTTTCAAATCAGTTTAATACACCAATCCATTTTGAGGCAGCGGTGGCAGGCGGTATTCCAATTATCAAAACAGTCCAAGACTCTTTTGTTGGTAATAGTATCCAATCGATGGTTGGCATCATTAACGGCACATCCAATTACATCCTAGAGCGGATGACAGACGCTGGTCTTGGCTATGAAGAGGCACTCGGTGAGGCGCAGCAATTAGGATACGCGGAAGCTGATCCTACTCTCGATGTTAACGGCTGGGACGCTGCCCATAAAGCGATCCTTTTGGCGACACTCGCCTATGGATTTACAGTAGACCCTAAGCAAGTATATGTGCGTGGTATTGAAAGAGTGCGTGCGACAGATATAGATTTTGCCAAGCGGCTTGGCTTTGTCGTTAAGCTGCTCTGTGTAGTGCATGAGCACGCCAAAGGGGTGATAGAGGTTCGCACGCAGCCATCCTTTATTCCCCAAAGCCACATTCTTTCCAGTGTGAATGGTGTGTTTAATGCCGTTGCCGTTCGAGGAGATGCGGCTGGAGATTCGCTATTTTATGGACGTGGTGCCGGTAAGGATCCGACGGCTTCATCCGTGGTTGCTGATATTGTTGAGGCGGCATTGGGGCTTCGGCATGAGGGTAGCCACCGAGGTTTTC
Organism: Verrucomicrobiaceae bacterium; assembly: GCA_009937455.1. Taxonomy (GTDB): domain Bacteria; phylum Verrucomicrobiota; class Verrucomicrobiia; order Verrucomicrobiales; family Akkermansiaceae; genus Oceaniferula. The sequence continues at coordinate 7,387 of JAACFN010000011.1, forward strand.
TTCCCTATCAGCAGGAAGGCAGTGTCATGAGTATCGAAGATACTGAAACTCCTTACTACGTGCGTTTTGATGTTAACGATGAGCCAGGCGTAGTCGCAGAAATAGCTAATCTGTTGGCAGATGCGGGGATTGGTATTTCGGGAATGCATTCACCGGTTCATCCCGATGAGCCCGACGCCGAATTTGTAGACATGGTGTTCCAGCTGCATACCTGCCGCTTTGGCTTGCTCAAAGAAACCTTGAAGAAGGTTGAGGCGCTCAGCTGCGTGAATTCTAGGCCCGTTGTGTTCCGGATTGAGGACTTAGGGTAAACAGGCCCGCTACTGAGCTTTCTCTGTGACAATCTTGATGGGTGCATCAGGAAGTGCATTGAGGAATGTCTTGCCGTAAGGCTTGGTGACAACGCGGTTGTCCAGTAAGACGACCAGGCCGTTGTCTTTTGCGGTGCGAATCAGGCGCCCAACCCCTTGGCGTAATTTTAACACCGCCTCAGGCACCGAGTATTCGACAAAAGAATTTCCTCCCTGAGCCTCGATCGCCTCGAGTTTGGAGGCGACGAGCGGATGATCAGGCACGGCGAAAGGTAATCTGGTGACAATCACATTGGAGAGGGCTTCTCCTGGGACGTCGACACCTGCCCAAAAGCTATCTGTGCCAAAGAGAACGCTGTTGGTGTCTTTGCGGAAAACCTCGATCATTTTGTGGCGTGCCATGCCATCGCCCTGAAGCAGTAATCGCCAATCATGATCATAGAAGAAATCCTCCATGGCTTCCGCTACTTTGCGCATCAGGCGGTAGCTGGTGAAGAGCACAAAAGCTTTTCCCTCTGTGTATTTTAGCACGCGGCCGATCCAATGAACGAGGGCATCCTCATAGTCATCACTACTGGGATCAGGCATAGATTTAATGACATAGATCTGCATCTGCTCTTTGTAATTGAAAGGGCTGCCAATTTTGATGCTCACAGCGCTTTCTGCACCTACTCTTTTCTTGAAGTAGCTTAGCTCATTGTCGCCAGTGCTCAGAGTAGCACTTGTCATGATGCAGGTGCGTCCATGGCCAAACATCATTCTTCTGAGGCGATCTGCTACACTGATGGGTGCTGAGTGAATGCTGAGCATATCACCCTCACGACCTCCTTTTTCAACCCAGTAAACACTGTCATCGTCTTCCTGATCGAGAAAGATTCTAACCCCGGCATGAATGTCTCTCATGCGCCTGGCGCCATCCATCAGCTCAGCTTTGGCAGGGGAGTCATTCTCTAGTCCATCCGCAGCGTGCTCGACCTCGGTCCAGAGTCGGCGAAGGGGTTCGGCTAGGGTATTTTCAACAAAGTCAGGTTTGCGAATTCGATATTCTTTGCTGAATTTTCCAAACTCGACCTCATGCTGGATATTCTCATAAAAATCATCAGCCGCATTCAATACGACTTCTGCTGCTTTGATTGATCCAGCATGGCGCAACGCACGCAGTAAGCCTTTGCGGTTTTTGGGGTTGTAGAGACGCTGAACCTCAAACTTTAGCCCTGCATGGCTCTGCCGTAAACCTAGCTGCGTTGCGGCAACATGCTCGAGGGTATGGGCTTCGTCGAAGATGACAAAGTCATCGGCAAAGAGATAACCCAAATCATCCTCAGGAAGTTCGTTGAGCACAAAGAGGGAGAAAAATAAGGTGTGATTGACCACGACCACATTAGCAGCCTCCATCTCTTTGCGCGCTTGCTGGTAGAAGCAGTTGCCATTTCTGCCGCATGTACGCTGTGTGCAGACGGCGCCATCACTGCAAACTTGAGCCCAGACTTTCGGTGTGGGAATAAAATCAAGATCACTTTTTGTGCCATCTTTAGTGCCCTCGGCCCAGTCCCAGATCGCCTTCATTTCCTCGGACTCGCTGGTGCTAAATAAGTCGCCTGCTTGGTCCATGGCCCGCCTCATTCTGAGTGGGCAGAGATAGTTACCGCGGCCCTTGAGTAACGCTGCATGTATGCCGCCACCAAGGATTTTGTTAGCCAGCGGAATATCTTTGCTGATGAGCTGTTCCTGAAGGTTGATCGTATGCGTAGATATGATCGCCTTTCTACCGCTCTCCAGCGCAAATTTTGCTGCGGGAATGAGATAGGCCAATGATTTGCCCACTCCGGTGCCAGCTTCTGCACACAGGACGTGGCGCTGGTCTAATGCCTCAGCTACGGCCATGGCCATTTGCTGTTGCTGTGGTCGATACTCAAAATCAGGTGACGCAGACAGCCCTCCATCGTTAGAGAACATCTGTTCCATTTCTGTAACCAACTCACCGGGAACACGGTGGGTGCCTGCTTCTTCTGCAAATGAAATCATCGTCTGATGAATTTCTACATCATCGGCAGCAAGTCCACAACCCCCAAGGCATCAAACCAGTAAACATGACTCGCTGGACACATGATCTTTCTGGACAGTAGCGCTCATCACTATTATTTTTTCGGTGTATAATATGGATTCAAATAATACCTCTCAAGAGCCTGAGAACAGCCTTGCCGTTGCCAACAAAGACTATCGGCAGCAGGGTTTTATCGACCTCAAGCAACGCCTGCGCATTTTGATGGATAGCCTTGCTGAGGTTCTTACTGAGGAAATAGACTTCACTGATAGTATTCCCTGGCGTGAAAAACAAGTGGTGCAACGCCCCATGGATACAGAGGGTATGGCCTCGATGGCTCAACTTCAGGCTGTTTGCTTTGAGATACTTAACATTGTCGAGGAGCGCACAGCTACGGTGGTAAGACAGAGGCGCCGAAGAGACTTTGGTGTTGCCGCCGAGCGTGGCATGTGGGGAAGCGTGATTGCGGCTCTTCACGAGGCTGGTTTCAGCCAAGAGCAGGTCATCAAAGCGTTAAAGGAAATTAAGGTAACACCCGTGTTAACGGCTCACCCCACGGAAGCCAAACGTCATACGGTCCGCGAACGTCATCTGGCCATTTACAAGGATTTAGTGCGTTGGGATCGTAGCCTGGATGATCCTTTAAGCCTCTCATCAGTGATGAACTCGATCAAGGTTGGCCTCGAAACACTTTGGCATACTGGCGAGATTCATGCCTCACGCCCAAGTATCTTGGGTGAACTTCGGCACACCATTTATTATCTGCGTGATGTCTTTCCTTCGGTCGTTGCCAAACTTGATGCCTCATTGGAGGCGGCCTGGGTCAATGTGGGTTGGGATGTTGCAGAGCTTCGCAAAGCATCAGCTTACCCTAAGCTGCAATTCGGCACCTGGGTCGGTGGTGATCGTGATGGTCACCCGCTAGTTACCGCTGAGGTTACCTCTGACACCCTGCGCCGACTCAGAAAACATGCTCTGCGTATTCACTCCAAGGCGGTGCGTGAAGCTGCTGATATTTTGACCCTATCGCCACCCTCCGCTCAGGTTCCTGAAGCCCTCAGTCGTAGAGTGGTGGAATTGACTAAGGAGCAGGGAAATCATGGTCGAGAGATAGCAGCTATTCATTCACGTGAACCATGGCGTTGCCTCTGTTACCTCATGCGTGAAAAACTCATTGATAGTAACAGAGCGCCTTACCTGCTGGCTGAGGATTATGATGCTGACCTCAATTTAATGGAGCAGACACTCCATGAAGTAGGAGCATCTACGACCTCGCTCAATGTGATCCATCCGTTGCACAGATTGGTTCAGGTTTTTGGCTTTCATTTGGCATCGTTGGATATTCGCCAGAACTCACCATTCCACGATAAGGCAGCCATGCAAATGCTTGAAATTGCTGGGGCTGAAGGTGCTGCTGACTACGAATCATGGAGTGAAGAGAAGCGGGTCGATTTTCTCTTAACAGAATTGAAAAACGAACGTCCATGGCGCCCTTGGAAGGCAGATTCTGAGAGTGAGATTGGCAAGGTAATGGATTGCTTTAAGGTTTTACGAAGACATGCCCGCAAGTACGGTGAGGCATGTTTCGGGCTCTACATCGTCAGCATGACCAGAAATGTCTCTGACTTATTGCTCGTCCATCTGTTGGCACGCGAGGGCCATATGGCAGATTGGAAAAACGGGATGTGGGTCAGCAGCATTCCTGCCTGTCCACTCTTTGAGACAGGTGATGATCTCGATCGAGGCGGTGAGATTGTAAGGGCTTATTTTGCCACCGCTCCCCAAGGGCATTACATTACCTCTGATAGCGGGCCACAGACAATGGCAGTCATGGTTGGCTATAGTGATAGCAACAAAGATAGCGGCCTGCTATCTGGCCAATGGTCTTTACAGAAAGCCCAAGCGCAGATCACTGAGGCGTGCAGTGAGGCCGGAGCACGTTGTGAGTTTTTCCATGGCCGTGGTGGCACGATTAGTCGCGGCGCGGGTCCTGTGAAATGGTTCCTGCGTTCTTTACCTCACGGCAGCCTTAATGGTGCGATGAGAGTGACCGAACAGGGTGAAGTCATCCCGAGAAAATATTCCCACTTATCCAATGCAACTTATAATCTCGAGTTGCTCATGGCTGGCGTCGCCGGCGTGACGATGTTTAACAGCAAGGAAAAAGATGCTGCCGCATTAGGGGAACCTGATTACTGCGAGATTATGGATTGGCTATCCACAGCCAGCCGTAAGAGTTATCGTGAGTTGATTGAAGCACCGGGTTTCATTGAATTTTACCGTCAGGCGACGCCTATTGATGCGCTAGAGCATGGGCGCTTTGGCTCACGACCATCACGCCGTACTGGCGGTGCTAGTCTAGATGACTTGCGTGCCATTCCTTGGGTGTTTAGCTGGACTCAAGCTCGTTATTACTTGCCTGGATGGTATGGAGTAGGTGCTGCCTTGCAAAAGCTTAAGTCTGAAAATAGGGCGGGCTTTGATGAGCTAACCGTGATGGTGCAAACTTCACCTTTCTTGAGGTATTTACTCACCAACGTGGAGACCAATCTGGCAAGTGCAGACTTGAAACTCATGAATGGATACGCCGATCTAGTGAAGGATAAGAAGCTGCGCACGTTTTTCCAGACGATGATAACCGAGGAGTTTGAATTGACCGGTAAAATGATCGACGAGGTCTTTGGTTCTCCCTTTGCAGAACGCCGTCCAAGGATGTTACGAACACTTGAGACACGTGAGTTTTCTTTGTATCTGCTGCACCAACAGCAGATCCGCTTGCTGAGTGAATGGCGAGAAGCGATGCAGGGTGACGATGAGGAAAAAACAGCAGCTTTGCTGAATTCTCTTCAGTTTTCAGTCAATGCGATTGCCAGTGGCTTAAGAACGACAGGTTAAGATCCGAGCTGTGCCGTGTCTGATGTGATAAGCTCACTGAGTGATTCTGCAAACCACGCTGCCTGACTAAAATCTAGAATACTGGTCAGCCGGTTTGGTACGGCGAGTACCTCCATGCCGGCCGCATGCGCGGCGTGCATGCCGTTGTGCGAATCTTCAATGACAAGGCAGTCAGATGGCTCGACATTTAATTGCCGTGCCGCCTCGAGAAAGAGATCGGGTGCCGGTTTAATTCTGGGAGCATCGCCTTTGCAGACGGTAGTGTTGACCAGATGCATGAGCTCAAGCTTATCCATCCATTGGTCTACCCAATGATGCGATGAACTTGAGACAATCGCCGATGGTGAATGCTGTAATTGTTCTAGTAATGCGCGAGCACCTGGCATGGGCTCTGAACCCTCAAGTTCACGCATGATTTCTACTTGGCGCTCAGCGTTCATCTGCTCCCAGTTGTATTTCTTTCCGGTAAGTTCCTCGAGGTAGGCAGGTGGTGACCAGGTATCAAAATCAGAACCAATGCAGCGGATGTAAATATCTTGTGAGAGCTCATGTCCCTGACTTTGGAAAACACGTCGCCATGTTTGATAGATCGGCCACTCACTATCAATAATGACACCGTCAAAGTCGATGAGCACGGCGGCAGCATTTGCGATGGCGCCGGCAATGTAGTTGGGATCTTTACGGTCTTTTTGCACGCAGGCAAGGTTGCTTGTGCGGGGTGTTGAATCAAGCAGTAAGTCGATGCAATATAAGTCGATGTTGGGCCGTCTCTGAATAGAATCTCCTTGGCATGGTGGGGTGGGGTATTAACGTGGATTTACTTCCTAGTCACCAGATCATAGCGGTATCGATACAGTGATCTTTAATCATTCAATGCGTAAACAATGACATCTTCTGAATCAGCCGATTTATTTGCGCGCTCATGGTCACTGTATGATCATATTACTGAGCACAATTATATGTTTCACCAGGAGATCTATGATGAGCTCGCTGAGTTGTTGAAACAGCGCCATGATGCCGGCCAATATCGCATGCTCGATCTGGGATGTGGCAATGCCCGTTATCTTGTACCCGCTCTGCTCAAGGCAATGCCCGCACATTACCAAGGTGTCGACCTCTCCCAAGTCGCCCTCGATGAAGCAGCTGGCTATCTCGCTGAGCTGCCTAGTGTAACATTAACCCATGGAGATTTACTGCAAGCGGTGGAATCCACATCAGATACATGGGATGTCATTTTCACTGGTTATGCTCTGCATCACCTGCCGGCCGAAGATAAGGCGAGGTTTTTTCAGGCCGCAGCGAGATGCTTGTCGCCAGGTGGTTGGTTGGTGATGGTGGATGTCGTTCGCCAAGAAGAGCAAAGCCGAGAACATTACCTAGAGGGGTATTTGAAATTTATGCGTGAGACCTGGGTCAAGGTTCCTCCAGAGCAGCTCGACGAAGCTTGTGCTCATGTGGAAAGCTATGATTTTCCCGAAAGCCGCAGTACTTTGAATGAAATGGCTCAAGCCTCTGGTTTGAACCATAGCCGGCTGATCAGCCAATATGTCCAGCACCATACGCTGTTGTTTGCGGGTGATGAGCTAAAGTATTGATATTTCTATGTGGATTCTTTTTTCGCCCTTTGCGTGCTTGCCTAATCTGTCCAGCATAGTGCTGTGAGCGAGCTTCCGCAGATTGATTATCCTGACCTCCCCGTGGCACAGCGCCGTGATGAGATCATGGAAGCAATGCGTGGGCATCAGGTTGTCATTGTGGTCGGGGAGACGGGTAGTGGTAAAACAACGCAGCTGCCGAAGATGGCTTATGAACTAGCCTGTGAGGAAGGCAAGAAAGGCAGAATAGGCTGCACTCAGCCGAGGAGGTTGGCAGCGGCAACGGTGGCGCGCCGAGTGGCTGAGGAAATGGGCACGCAACTTGGTGAGCGGGTGGGCTATCAGGTGAGGTTTGTAGAAAAGGTAAAGGAGACGACAAACATCAAGTTTATGACGGACGGTATCCTGCTGGCTGAAACGCAGCGAGACCGCAATCTGAAGCAGTATGATACTCTGATCATCGATGAGGCACATGAGCGAAGCCTTAATATCGATTTCATGTTGGGCTTTTTGAAGAACTTGCTGCAGCGCCGCAAGGACCTCAGGGTGGTGGTGAGTTCTGCCACGCTCGATGCGGGTATGTTTTCTGAGTATTTTGACGGCGCGCCAGTGGTCAATGTAGAGGGCAGGACATTCCCGGTAGAAGATCATTATCTGCCACCGCAGACAGATCGTGAAGATCTGCCTGGTCACGTGGCGCGGGCGGTGGAATACGTGAGTGATTTGGATAGCCGTGGAGATCTGCTTATTTTCCTGCCAGGCGAGCGTGAAATCAGGGAGTGTGCTGATGCTTTGGAGGGCAGGAATTTTCCGGGCACGGATATTCTACCTCTCTTTGCAAGACTTGGTCTTGATGCTCAGGAGCGTGTTTTTCGGGTCGATGGCGCTAACAGGCGTATCGTGCTAGCTACTAATGTGGCGGAGACTTCGGTGACGATTCCAGGCATTGTTTATGTGATCGATAGCGGTATGGCCCGGGTGAGTCGGTGGAATCCTGCTCGGCAGATTCAAAGATTGCAGGTGGAGCAGATTAGTCAGGCAAGTGCGCGCCAGCGCAGAGGTCGCTGCGGCAGGATTTCAGAAGGTGTATGTGTGCGGCTCTATAGTGAAGAAGTGCATGAGGCTGCTGATGAATACACGGATCCTGAGATACGGCGGAGTTCACTTGCTGGTGTGATTCTGAAAATGAAGTCCTTGAGGCTTCCGGATGTGCGTGAGTTTCCTTTTTTAAGCCCGCCCTCAGCACGTGCGATTAGTGAGGGTCATCGCACGCTCGAAGAGGTAGAGGCGATGGAGAAAAACGGTAAGCTTACCGACACTGGGCATAAGTTGGCAAGGCTACCACTCGATCCTCGACTCGGTAGAATGCTGCTCGAGGCATCACGCAGAAATGTGCTTGATGCTGTGCTGGTGATGGTGGGGGGTATGACTGTGATGGATGTGCGTGAGCGGCCTCAAGAGAAGCAGGAGCAAGCAGACCAGGCACATAAGAAATTTAATGATGAGGATTCTGATTTTCTGACCTTGTTGCATATTTGGTCAGCAGTTTCTCAGTTTCGTGAGAAGAAGAAACGCTTTCAGCGAAATCAGCTACGTAAGTATTGTAAGCAGCATTTTCTAAGTTTTCGGAGGGTGCTTGAGTGGGATCAGATTGTGGCAGAGCTGAGTCGATTAGTGCGTGATACCTTGAAGGTGAAGACCAGTGCTCTTCCTGCTGAACGTAAGCAGTGGGGCGATGAGGATGAGATGCACAAGTCGCTGATGGCAGGTATTCCGATGCAGTTTGGTTTCTGGGATAAGGAGAAGCGAGCCTATCGAAGTACGGCCGGTAGAGAGTTCTCTATTTTTCCAGGATCTGGACTTTTTGGTAATAAGAAGCCTGAGTGGCTTATCGGCTTTGAACTGGTAGAGACCAGCAAGGTATGGGCCCGCAAGGTGGCGAGTATTGACGTTGGCTGGGTAGAGGAAATCATGCCTCATCTCTGCCGCTACCGCTACCACTCACCGCATTGGGATGAGCATCAGGGGGCTGTGTATGGCAAGGAAACCGTACTTTGTGGCGGTGTAACCATTGTCGATGGGCGCAAGGTTTTCTATGGCCGAGTAAGCCCAGAAGATGCGCATGAGGTTTTTGTCAGAGAGGCTATCCTCGGGGGTGGCCTGCGAACACGGGGCGAGTTTCTTGTCCGATTAGACGAAGTGCGTGATGAGATTGAGGGAGCTGAGCACAAGCTGCGCCGCGCCGGTGGGCTTTGGTCAGATGAAGCCGTGTTTGATTTTTTCTCAGCACGGATTCCAGGTCATATTTGTACGGCTAAGGCATTTCAGAAATGGCGCACAACGTCCAATAACGAAGAGCAGTTGATGCTCACTGTGCAAGATTGCATTTGGGGTGAAATGGAAGACCTGACTGATTTTCCCGATTGTGTGTATCACGGTGAGCTGAGCTATGATGTCAGCTACGCAGATAATCCTGGGGGGCGGGCAGATGGGGTGGTCTTTGAGATTAGTTTGGACCAGGTCGTTGATTTCCCCGATCACATCATTAGCTGGGGAGTCTCAGGTATTTTGGAGGAACGGGTGTATCTGTTAGTGCGCTCGCTGCCGAAGAGTCAGCGGCAGGTTTGTTCGCCAGCGAGAGACGTGGCACAAGCCTTTGTGACGGAGTGGAAGGGTTGGGAGCCAGCGCGGCAGCTTAAGGTCGAACTGGCCGATTTCCTCTCAAAAAAAAGTGGTCATATCATCGAGGCTGAGATGTTTGATGAGGATCGACTACCTGACAATTTAAGGCCTAAGCTTCGTGTCTGGAGTGAACAGGAGGAGGAGCTTGCTTACACTGAGTCTGTCGAGGAAATGAGGCAGAATCTTGCAGGCGTGATGAGGGAGAAGCTGGAGGTTCAGGTCAATGAGGAGTGGGAGATGACGGGTGGCGAAGGCTGGGATTTTGGTGAAGTTCCAGAGGAGGCAGAGCAGGGGGTATTTCCCGCCTTGGTGGATGAGGGAGATACCGTTGGTATGCGTGCGTATTTAGACCGTGCCATGGCAGATGAAAGTCACCGTGCTGGCTGTGTGCGCTTATTGCTCATCAATCAGGCAAGCCATTGTGAATACGTTATCAAGAAGTTTCCCCTCGGCATGGCAGGCAAGCTGATGTTGCCAGTGATGGAGAACAAGAATGGTGAGGCTCTTGAGCAGATGTTACGTGTCTCGTGTGAGGGCGCTCTTGGCAGCCCTTTACCGCGAAATGAGGAGGATTTTTTGGCGGCATCTGACAGGGGGAAAGGTGAACTTTTTCACTGTGCGGAGAACATTGCGCGCGGATTTGAGGATATGTGTGAGAGTCGTGGGAGGGTTTCAGAATGGATGGAAGATCATCGTAATGACCGGCACTTGCAGGTGGTGGTCGAGGACTTGGAGGAGGAAATGGATTGGTTGTTAGCAAGTGGTTTTATCTGGCGAGCAGGCTACGAGAGATTTTGTGAATATGGACGCTATTTTCATGCGATGGAAGAGCGGCTGGTGCGTTTGCAGAGTTTGCCTCAGGTGAAGGATGATGAGAAACGTGAGCGGGTGCAGCATTTATGGAGTCGATGGTACGCGGCATGGAAAGCGGACCCGAATGATGTCACGCTGTGGCCCTGTGGTTGGCAGCTCATGGAGTGGCGTGCATCCGAGTTTGCCCCGGGATTGCGACGCAGGACTAAGGTTTCGCAAAAACGCATCCGTATCATGATGGATGACCTCGACATCCGGTAGCCGCTATGTAGGCTCGCAGCGCGTGAGCATGGATAGGCACATAGCAAAGCAGAACGTTCAGTTTATTGCAAAGAAGCTGGGTTTTGATGATTGTCGCATATCACGAGCCAAGGTGGCTACGCATGCCGAAGAATACAAGCGCTGGATCGAGGACGGCTGTGCTGGTGACATGAAGTGGCTTGAGCGCAATGTGGAGCGGCGAGTGGATCCAGCAAAGGTGCTTGAGGGCGCGTTTTCTGTGGTGAGCTTGGCGATGAATTATTTTCCGGGAGCTGAGGATCCAGATGTGGATTACCGCATTGCACGTTATGCGTGGAATGATGATTACCATGATGTCATTGAGGAGAGGCTCAAGGAGATGAATCTAGCGATGGAAGGTCTGGGTGGAATTCAGCGTTTCTATACTGATACCGGGCCTCTGCTAGAGCGTGACTTTGCTACTGACTCAGGGCTCGGCTGGAGTGGTAAATCCACGGTGCAAATTCATCGTAAACTGGGCACTTGGTTTTTTCTCGCTGAGTTGATCACGACATTAGACCTTCCTCCTGATCTTCCGTTTGGCGACCACTGTGGTAAATGCACCCGCTGCATTGATGCCTGCCCAACCAATGCCATTACCGCACCGCACCGCATGGATGCTCGGCGCTGTATTTCCTACCTGACCATTGAGCATAAGGGCTCAATTCCCTTGGAGTTTCGCAAACAAATAGGGGATCGTATTTATGGCTGTGATGATTGCCTGGACGCATGCCCGTGGAATCGTTTTGCTCAAATTAGTCGAGAGACACGCTTTCACGCGCGGGAGTCCATTTTTCAGAATCGCTTGCGGGATTTTTTAGAGCTCGATGATGATGGTTTCCGAAGCCTGTTTGCCAAGTCACCGATTAAGAGGATCAAACGCAGCCGGTTTTTGCGCAATGTCTGCGTCGCCTTAGGCAATGTCGGCAGTGATGATGATTTGCCGGCATTGGAGCGCATGGCTAAAGGTGAGGATGCGCTGGTCGCCGAGCACGCCCAGTGGGCAATCGAAGAGATTAAAAAAGGGATGTGACCTTGCGGCCACATCCCAGATTTTTTGTCTGATTCCTGGAGGGGTCCTAGAAATACATGCGGTAAGCAGCCCAGAGAGTGGTGTTGTTGGCGTCACCATCAGTAGTGTCGAGCGTTTCATACTCAGCACCCACCTGAACCTTGGAGTTGTTGCCGCAGAGATAGTAGTTGAGACCAGCATAAATGCTGTGGTAGGAGTCTCCTCGGTCTACATTGCCAACTCCGTCAATGTCATCGGCAGATTGGAAATAGCGGCTGTTTGTTTTTATTCCCTGGTCTTCTTCAGATGCCTGATACACGTAGCGAGCGACAAACTCGAGCTTGTCGTCGATCAGGTAGGTGGAAGGCATGATCACAAGGCCATAGAAGTTGCCTTGTTGATCTGGATTAGAATAATATTCACTGTCGCCATTGTCGCCGTAGACAACGTTTACCATGAGGTCCCAGTTGCCGATCTCAGTCTCGTAGGCTAGTGAGGCGGCCCAGTTGTAATCATTCATGGCACTGTCCGCTTCTTCATCATCAGACATGTGGAAGAAGTCAAACAAGAGCTTGCCGCTATCGAGCTTCCATGCAGAACTGAGGTAGAAAGCAGAGCCTTGGTCAAGGCTGCCCCATGCATCGCGCTCTTTCTTATCATCTTGGCTGAAGTAGCCGATGATGCCTTCCCAATCGCCACGTTCAAGCTGCACTTTAACGCCAGTCCATCGCTCGTCGTAGATTTTGTTGGACAATGGGGAGCGCTCAACCGTCTTGATCTTCTTGGAAGAAGTGTGGGACTCGTGGCCCATGGCGAC
>JAACFN010000123.1 GCA_009937455.1 Verrucomicrobiaceae bacterium
ACTGGTCGGCGCAGGGGGCCACCGTCATTCACTGCCCTGAGGACCTAGAGACGATTGATCTCATCGACCCGCAGGTTTATATCATCGGTGGTGCGCAGGTCTACGAAGTCTTTCTTCCTATCACTGACGAGCTTCTGGTTTCCCACATATACCAGGACTATAGTGGTGACACCCATCTGCCTCCCTTCGAGGAGCAATTCCCCCACGTCACTACCGAGGAAACCTACGAGACCTTCGAGCTACGTAGATACAAGAAGTAGCGGAAAAATAGCAACTACGCTACCATCTAAGCTGTCCTGCCCTCCATCAGCTTGGCAACGTGCTTGGCGATGACATCCGCCTCAAGGTTCACCTTCTGGCCCACTTCAGCATCATTGAGCCGCGTCTCTTGCATGGTGTGCGGGATAATCCAGAAAACAGCGCTAGCATCGTTGAGCTCGGCAATAGTGAGTGAAATCCCATCTATCGCAAGAGAGCCTTTATCAATACATAAGCTTTGGATCTCCTCGGGCAGCGAGATCTCTAGGCGATAATCCTGCCCATGCTCTGAGAGATCAAGAATCTCACCTGTAGCATCCACATGCCCCTGCACGAAGTGCCCACCAAAACGACCTCCCGCAAGCATCGCCCGCTCAAGGTTGACCTGACGCCCCTGACTCAATTCTCCTAGCGAAGTCACATCAAGCGTCTGCTTGAGCACGTCAAAACAAGCCGTCTCATCGTCATGACTAGTCACCGTAAGGCAACAACCATTAACCGCAACCGACTCACCATCGTTCAGTTCATCAGCAAAGGGCAACTCCACGCTCAGCCTAGCCTGATCACCACAGAACTCGATCGAACGAATCCTACCTGTAGCTTCGACTAAACCGGTAAACATCTTGAAAAAAATAAATGAAGCCTGAAATCAATGCCCAGCCTCTGCCTCTATTTCGGCTTGAGACACGGGGGCCTCTTCCTTATCGAAAATAGCGTTCTTATTAGGATCTGGGGTAAGCAGCATCACCAGTGATACAATCACCGTCGGGATAAACGCGCCCATCATCAGCTTACCTGGTGAAACTCCATCACCAAAGAAGCGGCTCAACAGAGCCTGACCAGCTGGGTTCGGCGCGTTAGCAATCACCGTCAAGCCACCTCCGCAGACAGCACCGGCAAGCACTGCATACTTCAAGCTGGCACCAAGCCCGTCTACTTGACTTGCGAGGAAAGTAATCGCCGCGTTATCATTAAATGATGTCAATACCACTGAGCCAACAAAGAGCGGCAATTCACTGAGACTGGTAATCACCGGAGCTAGCCACCAGCCCTGCAAACCGCCGTGAATGACTAATCCAGCGAGGAAGAAGCCAACCAAAATCGGCCCACGTAACTGAATATCAAACTGATGGTGCTCGGTCGCCTGACGGAATGCCAAGAAAAACAGGAAGCCGCCGACAAACAGCGCTGGAGTATGAGCGAAGAAAACCGTCCAGCCCATGAACAACAAATGTGTTACCGTTACCCACATGGGTATCGGGCGGTCATGGTCGTTACTTAGATCGCCCTGACCATCACCATCGTGATCTGCCAGCTTACTGGAAAGAGCACGCAGCTCCTTACGGAAGAAAACAAAGTATAACATGCTCGATATAAGAATTCCCACCACAGCCTTACCGCCAAAGTGAACCAGCATTTCCATCGTGGTCAGGTCCCATTTATCAGGACCAGCCACCATCAGCACTGGAGGAGCCGCAAAGTTTGTCAAAACACCACCCACTGAAATATTCACAAACAACAAACCAAGGGTGCCATAGGCGAGCTTCGAGCTAGGCTTGAGCTTGTAGAACTTCTTCGCCAACAGCATAGCCGCAATGGTCATCGCTCCCGGCTCAGTGATGAATGACCCTAAAATTGGAGCAACAATGAGGATGGATAACCACCAGGCTGCAGGTGTCTCTTTACCGAATCGAGCAAAGAAACTCAGCGCGTTCTCAGCAAAGCGTAATACCGGCCGCGTTGATGCCAGTGCCATGATGATTACCACAAACATGGGCTCGGTAAAATTCACTCTAGAGATGTAGCTCTTTACCGCACCGACATCATAAAAACCAATGATCGCCCCCATTAAGGCAATCACCCAAATACCGAAGATTGCCTCAATTTCACCGAGAAAATGAAGCATCGTCGCCTTGAAACTAACCATGTCCTTAGCCCTAGCTGGCTCCCCCTCGGCGCTTTTTTGCCGCCGCACCTCAGCGTCATGATCGTGTTGTAATTTGTGTGCATACTTAGTGATCGGCACGGCGAAAAAAGTATGAACGATCGCGCATAAGAAAATGATACTGGCAACCAAAAGGAACGGCTGCTGCTCAGCACGGTAGCTAACCTTCTCCCATATACCGGTAATTCCACTGGCGGATTCCTCGGCGGAAAATAACGCCATACGCTCCTGAAATTCTGGCACATCACTGCCATGCCCTCCACCGGCCATGGCCACTGGAGCAGTTAACGAAACAACAAAGAAAATAAGATTAAGAATGGTTTTATTCATCGCGGTTCGATTCCTTACCATAGGCGTTGATCATGACAATCGCTATTTAATCAAAAATACCCCCTAAGCCTGCGGCGTTCCCGCTTTGATCTTCCCAGAAATCCGCTAGAATGAACCACCGTGAGGATTATTCACCCCAAGCTCAGGAAGCAAATTGCCCAATGGCGCTATGCCATCGTGCGAGAGCTTTCGGGTGACACGGTTGGAGGCATCAGTCGGGAAAACAAAGTCCAGATCCACTTCGATGGTGATGCGACTTACCACGCCATGCTCGAGGCCATCTCTGCTGCCGAGCATTATGTTCACCTCGAGATGTATATGTTTCTCTCAGATGCGATCGGCAACACCTTTGCCCAGGCACTCAGTAAAAAGGCAAAAGAGGGCATCCCCGTCAGAGTCATTTATGACTCCATAGGCTCCTCCGCAGCAGACCCCATGCAGTGGGCAAAGATGCGCGAAGCAGGAGTAAAAGTCATCGAATATCACCCCGTAGCACCTTGGAGGAAACGTGCCGGTATCTTTGGCCGCAACCACCGCAAGAACCTCATTGTTGATGGCATCATTGGATTTACCGGCGGCATGAACCTCGGCGACCCATGGTCCTATCAACAATTCAAGGAAAACGCTTGGCGAGACACGCAGATCCAGCTCACCGGTCCTGCCGCCTACGACCTAGCGCTACTCTTTAATGACAGCTGGCTCTATTGCACCGACGAAAAACTTGAGTCCACCCCCCCTCAACCCCGCGAGGCACCTTACGGCAGTAGCCGCTGCATGGTAGTTGGCAGCCAAGGTTTGGGCAGCAGGAAGCAAATCCGCAAGCTCTTCTCAGTCCATCTCGACCAAGCCCGCCAATCAGTAAAAATGACCATGCCTTACTTTGTGCCACCGAGACGGCTCAGAAACTCCATGCGCCGTGCCTGCCAACGCGGTGTAAACATCACCCTAGTGCTACCACGGAACTCAGACGTGCCAGCAGTAGACTGGCTAAGAGAAGGGCTTTACCCGAGCCTGCTTCGTTGGGGTGTCAACGTCATCGAATATTTGGGCCCCACCCTACATGCCAAAACCATGGTCATCGATGACAACCTTGCCGTCATCGGCTCCAACAACTTTGATATCCTCTCCGTGCTTATGAACCGAGAAACGGCCATCGTCGTCTTTGATGATCAGGTCACCGAGGAGCTCAACCGACAGTGGAATAACGACCTCAGTCTCTCCGAGCCCGTCACCCGTGACTGGCAAGGTATCAGACCGTGGTGGCGGCTGTGGTTAGCGCAGCTCGGATGCCTTCTGCTTCGAAAGCTGTAATCACCTCCCAGCGGTGCGTTTCCCTATATTTTTTCGATAAATCGCAGTTTGGTATTTCGACTTACGCACTCAGCAGCTAGAAAAATCATGTGCCCGCTGCTCGAGTTCTTATCGACGGACCATCCGAACTGGTCTTTGACTACGCCATTCCCGAGGGAATGGACGCCAAAGCGGGGTGCCGGGTAAAAATCCCGCTTAGGAATCGAGCATCCACCGGCACCATTATCGACATCACCGCCGAGATGCCGGCAAACTATAACCTCCGCCCGATCGGCACCCTCATCGACCCAGAACCGCTGATCACGCCCAATCTACTCAAGCTCGGGAAATGGATCGCCAACTACTATGGATCACCCATGGAGCTTGTCATGCGCGCGCTACTCCCCGAGGCCGTCAGACAGGAATCCCACTCAGAAAAAACGCGCAAAACCGTCGTCCTCACTCAAAAGCCTGATGAGGAAACCATGGCTAAAATTGCCAGACGCGCATCACGCCAGCACCTCATCATCACCCTGCTCGAAGCCGCTGGCGGCCAGATGTCTCTCAAGGACCTCGGCGGAGGATCAGTCACCGCATCAGTCAAAGCATTAGAGAAACAGGGCTTCTTAGAGTTCAAGGACGAGGCCGTGCGTCGTGACCCCGATGAAGGTGAAGAATTCCTCGAAGACAAACCACTCAAGCTCAACCCAGGTCAAGCTATCGCCATGGAGCATGTGCTCGAGCAGATCAAATCACCGGACAAACCCATGCTCATGCACGGCGTCACCGGCTCAGGCAAAACCGAGGTGTATCTCCAAGCCGCCCAACGTTGTCTCGACATGGGTAAAAGCGTGCTCGTCCTCTTGCCAGAGATATCACTCACCCCTCAAACCGTCCAGCGCTTCAAATCCCGCTTTGCCTCTATCCAAGATCAGGTTGCCGTGCTGCACTCACACCTCTCTCAAGGCGAGCGTTTTGATGAATGGCATCGCATTCGCCAGGGCAAAGCACGCATCGTCATTGGCGCCCGCAGTGCAGTCTTCGCCCCACTCACCGACCTCGGCATCATCATCGTCGATGAGGAACATGAGAACTCCTACAAACAAGACAGCGCGCCGCGCTACAATGGTCGTGACCTCGCCGTGCTCCGCGGCCATCTGGAAAAATCCGCCGTCCTGCTCGGCTCCGCCACCCCCTCCCTAGAGTCATTTCACAATACCGAAACCGACAAATACCACCTACTCACCCTTCCAGAACGTGCCGATGGACAATCTCTGCCCATCATCCGCATTGTTGACATGCGCATCGAAGGTAAAAAACACAAAGGCGGACCCGCCATCCTCTCCGACCCGCTGCGCGGCCGCATGGAGCTCAAGCTTGCCGAGGGAGAGCAGGTCATCCT
>JAACFN010000124.1 GCA_009937455.1 Verrucomicrobiaceae bacterium
GAAAAAAAAGAAAGCCCATCAAACCAGCAAGCTACCAATCTGATACACCGCAAAAGCAGCCAACCAGGCCACTGCCGTCATGCCCACCAATTGCGCGATTGCCCATTTCCATGAGCCCGTTTCACGGCGCACCACCACCGTGGTCGGCAGGCACTGCAGCGCGTAGACAAAGAAAACCAAGAGGCTCATCGTCGTCAAGGGCGTGTAAACCTTGCGGCCATCCGGCCAGGTCGCTTGAGCTAGCTTAGTCCTGAGTTGTTCGAGGAAACGATCTTCATCATCGGACTCTTCCACCGAATAGGAGATCGCCAGGTTAGCATTAAACACCTCGCGTGCCGCAAAGGCCGCCACCAATGCCGTGCCCGTGCGCCAGTCATAACCCAAAGGTTTGACCAAAGGCTCAATCGCATGGCCCATCCTGCCCATGTAGCTCTGCTCTAGTGCTAGTGCTGGATCATCGGCAGCAGGAGTTCCCTCCTTCGGCTTAGGGTAAGTTTCCAAGGCCCATAGTAAAATACATAAGCCTAAGATCACGGTTCCTGCTTTACGTAAAAATGACCAAGCACGTTCTGCCAAATGACGACCAGTGTAAGACATGTCAGGCATGCTGTATTCCGGTAGTTCCATCAGGAAGTGTGAGGCTTCCTCGTTCCCTTTGACCCGCGGAGCTAACAGCCAGGCTGCGAAGAGCGCACTTGCCGTGCCTAAAAAATAAATAAAGGCAAGCACCAGAGCTTGCACAAAGGATCCATAGCCAGCCAATAACATGCCAATCAACAGCGAGTAAACTGGCAGCCTTGCTGTGCAGCTCATCCATGGAGCGATCAAGATCGTCAGCAAACGCTGCTTAGCACTATCCATACTACGTGTCGCCATGATGCCAGGAATCGCGCAAGCATAAGAACTCAACAATGGCAGAAACGCCCTGCCACTCAGACCCACCTTACTCATCAGGCGATCCATCAGCAAAGCTGCTCGCGCCATGTATCCCGAGGTCTCTATGAGGCCGATGAAAAACAAAAGTAATAAAATCTGCGGCAGAAAAATAACCACACTGCCAACTCCGGCAATAACCCCATCAACGATCAAATCCTTAAGGTCACCCTCAGGCAACATACCGGATACACCCTGAGTAATCAATCCAATGCCTGCGTCTACCCAGCCCATGGGATACTCAGCCAAACTAAAGATGGTCCAGAAAATACCCAGCATCAGTCCCGCAAAAAACACCCAACCCATGAAGGGGTGCAGCACAAACTGATCGACCTTGTCACTGAACGTAAGCCCAGACATGCCATGCTCAGGATCTTTCCGCCGCGCCGTCAGCAAACAAACCGACTGCACCCACTTGGTGCGCGCTTTTGAAATGGCATCCTCAGGAGAGACCTCTGCTTGCTCACAACTTGCTGCGCATTCCACGCCTGCCTGCTGCGCGGCCTCACTAAGCCCCGATTGCTTCGACGTTCTATAGTCTGTATCTGCCAACAAGTGGATGGCGTGCGGCTCTGCATTATCAAGATGCTCAGCTTTTAATCTGTTAACCAGCTCGGCGATCGCTGACTCAGTGTGCTTGTCCGCCTGCCACCTGCGTGCAGATGGCCGCGGCAGGGGCCGCCTAATCGCGTGCTTAATATCGACTACACCTATGGACTTGTTAGCTTGGCATGGCACCACCGGCAAAGCCAACTCCTCGGCGAGCAATTCGACATTGATCCTGATGCCTTGTTTTTGCGCGATGTCTATTTTGTTGAGTGCAACAACCACAGGCAGACCAAGATCCATCACCTGAGTCACCAAGTATAAATGACGCTCAAGATTAGATGCATCAACCACACACAAAACGGCAGCTGGTAAATCATTACCCTGCTGGTCTCCCAGCAGCACGTCACGCGTTATTTTTTCATCAGGGGCCTTAGGGCTCAGCGAATAACAACCAGGCAAGTCCAGCAGCTCATACTTGTGCCCATGTGGTGTTCGTAAGGTCCCTGAAACTCGGGACACCGTTACTCCTGGATAGTTACCTACCTTTTGGTTAGCGCCGGTGAGCGCGTTAAAGAGAGTGGTCTTGCCGCTATTAGGGTTGCCAACCAGAGCAATGGTTTCCATGAGAGCTGATAGATAATAAGGTGTTCCCTTTAGGATCGGCTTAAGCCATTTCCACCCCGCGGATTTCTTCCACTAACACTTGATCACCGAGCTTCTTGCTAAGTGCCAAACGAGTTCCGCAAACCGAACAAATCATATTACGTCCATCTGATAGCTTCGAAATTTCTAGCTCCTCACAGAAGCCGATTTCCCTCAGCTTTTGACATTCACCACCCTCAAGCTGGCGAATACGCAGCTGACAGCCCGCACTTGCCTTACTAAGGGTCATGGCGCTATCTGCTTTTAGGTCGCTTGCTATGTCTGCAATCATCTTCAAAGACAATGAAGCGCAATTGAGACTCTATTGCAATAAGAATCTTTAATGGGGCTTTTTTAGCCCCTCATTGAGCATCTATCGCTGTTAAATCAATGAAAACAGCTCATTTGGCTTTCAAGAGCGGAGAAACAGGCTAAAAGCTCAACCAACACCATTCTATTGACTCCATGCAAGATTCCATCAGCGCCAAAATGGTCTTCGACGAGTGCTCCCACCTAGGAGCTTTCCGCTTACACATGTGGCATCGCTACCGCACTTGGCTCATGCTAAGAACCTTTCTCAGTGTCGGCCTGATCCTAGCGGGCATCATCATGCTCATCAGCCAAGGCCCCCACCCCATGTCCATCTTGATGCTCATGGTCGGCACCTTTGCCCTCCTGCGCCCTCTCATATGGAAAATCATGCACGGTCGCAATTTACGCAAACTTCCTGGATACGGCCAGAGTGTGCTCTACACCTTCACTCCGGAGATCATCCATATCCATGGCGAAGACCGTGAAGCCACCGTCAAATGGAGCGCTCTACTTGAATCTGTGCCCACCAAACAAGGTCTTCTGCTCTATCATGAAAAAAAATCCTACACCTGGGTGCCCTGTGAGGCATTTGACAGCTCTGAGGATTTTGACCAAGTGTCCGTATGGGCAAAGAATGGGTAATATCCGCTATCGCCATCTTTGCACGAAACTTGACGCAAAACGCAGAAACTTATCATAAATCGTCAATTTATTGCCTCTGAGCTTCTTTTTTGGCCGATTCGAAAGTAACATGATAATGATCCTGTATCCCATACAGATATGTTCATTTCAAATCAATATCATCTGCGTCACATAGCTCGGCTATTGATCGCATTATCACCTTTGGGCATTATCGCCTCCTCTATGGCAGAGGACGGCAAGACGCTCTACATGACCTATTGTTCAGCGTGCCATGCCCCTGACGGAAAAGGTGCTAACAACGGGGCCTTCCCCCCGCTTGCCAAAAGCCCCTGGCTCAATGGCAAACCCGATCGTTCCATCCAGATCGTTCTGCACGGACTGCAGGGCGAAATCGCGGTGCCCACAGACAAGGATCCTAATAAGACATACAACCTCGTGATGCCACCACAGGGAGGCGCCCTCACCGATCCTCAGATTGTGGCTATCCTCAACTACGTACGTAATAGCTGGGGCAATAAAAACAAAGCCATCGTAATCAACGACGTGGTTAAGAACCGACGCACCACTGGCGCACGCACCACCATGTGGCAAGCCGACGAGCTACTCAAAAAACACCCCATCGAGGCAAACATCCCACCGCCCATCAGGGGCCTCATCTCCAAGGTCTACCACGGCTCTTGGAAAACGCTTCCCGATTTTTCCAAGCTCGAAGCGGTTGCCACCTACGAGGAGCACAAAGGGCTGATCAGTTTGGCCAACGCCAACAAACCGGAAAACTTCGGCATGGTCTGGGAAGGGCAACTCCCCGTCCCCAGGGATGGCAGCTACACCTTCACCCTCGACTCCGACGATGGTTCAGCGCTCTACATCGACGGCAAGCTGGTCACCGAGGTCAAAGGCCTCGGAGGCATGGGCCGCGCCAAATCGGGCAAGGTCAAACTCAGCAAAGGCCTGCACGATATCCGTGTCGAATACTTCGAATTTAGCGGCGGCGAGGACATCTCCCTTGCATGGAAAGGTCCCAGCATCAGGCGCCCACAAGCGCTCTCATCGAGCAAACCAGCAACAGTGGGGGGTCCGAGGTGGCCATCCATTCCGATTGACCCACCCGTTAACGGCACGGCTTTTTACCGTGGTTTTATTGACGGCAGCACACCACGCGCCATCGGTGTTGGCTACGATGGCGGCATCAACCTCGCCTTCAGTGCCGACAACCTGAATATCGAGCTGCTCTGGCAAGAACGTTTCTACGACGGCGGTCACCATTGGACCGGCCGCGGCCAAGGCAATGAACCACCCGCCGGCAAAAATACCGTCAAACTGACTTCCATGCCGGTGTGGGGGACCCTCGGGTCACCTACGGCACAATGGAAGCCAGCCAACGAGGGCCAGACCAAACGCCGCTTCCGTGGTTACCAGCTCGGGGAAAACGACAGGCCGACATTCAACTATGAGGTCGGCTCACTCAAGGTGTCCGACTTACCTACCCCCGATTTCAGCTCCAAAGCAATCACACGCACCATCAACATCGATGTTCCCAGCTCTGGGGCTCCCGAAAACCTACACCTACTGATTTGCAACGGTCTCGACATTAAAGCTGCCGACAGCGCCAACACTTATCGATTGGGAAATAATATGCAGGTTGAGATCAGCTCCAACTCATCCGCCCTCGTTCGCAGCAAGGAACTCATCCTGCCACTGCAACTCAAACCTGGTAAAAACCAGGTCACACTCCGCTACCAGTGGAAATAAAACCATCTCTCACCATGCGCTCATTATTACTTAGCCTTGTCCTCATCAGCCCGCTCATTGCGGCTCCGACTCAGGAAGAATTTTATCTCCGCGAGGAAATCCCCCTACCCAAAGGTGAGGTCATGGAGATCGGCTCCATCGCCCTGATGCCGGATCAAAAAGTCGCCGTCACTACACGCCGTGGTGATCTCTGGATTTGCGAAGGCGCCTACGCCGATGATCTCTCCAAGGTCAAATGGACACTCGCCCATCGCGGCCTGCACGAACCCCTCGGCATGTTTTACCAGGATGGCTCGCTCATCCTCACTCAACGACCTGAAGTTTCCAAACTGACCGATACTAACAATGATGGTAAAATCGATTCCTTTGAGACCATCTGTGCGGATTGGGGCAT
>JAACFN010000125.1 GCA_009937455.1 Verrucomicrobiaceae bacterium
ACCTCTATTGCGACCTCCGGTCTGTACTTCAAAGAGAATCATATCAAAAATGCTGAGACAGGTCATGCCCTAGGCCATGACTTGTTATCCTGTTCAGTGATTCACCCTTCCAATGCCACCGCTGACGCGCTCGCTACCGCCCTCTATGTAATGGGCGCTGAGGCAGGTCTGGCCTGGGCTAATGAAAACGAGGTAAAGGCGATCTTCATCAAAAACGATGGAACCGTGATGGAGTCGACAAAGTTTAGACGATGATGCTTCTTAACTGAGGATACCCTTGATGACCTTGGCTGGCTCTACCCCGGTGAGCTTCATATCGAGGCCTTGGAAGGGGTACGTGAAGCGGTTGCTGTGCAGGCCCAGCTGATGCAGCATGGTGGCGTGCAGGTCACGCACGTTGACCACGTCCTTGATGGCACTGTAGCCTAGTTCGTCAGTCTCGCCGTAGCTCATGCCTGGCTTCATGCCAGCGCCCGCCATCCACATGGAGAATCCTTTGATGTGGTGGTCGCGGCCAGCGCCTCCCTTGCCCCCCTGGAACATGGGTGTGCGGCCGAATTCTCCACCCCAGACGATCAGGGTGTCCTCGAGCATGCCGCGTTGCTTGAGATCAGTGAGCAAGGCCCAGGTGGCGCGGTCAGTGTGCTCGCAGCAGACTTTCATGTATTTATCAAGGTCACCGTGGTGATCCCAGCCGCGGTGATAGAGCTGGATGAAGCGCACTCCTTTTTCCGCAAGGCGGCGGGCGAGTAGGCAGTTCGAGGCATAGGAGCCATCACCGGGGGTAGCACCATACATGTCGAGAGCACTCTGTGGTTCTTTGCTGACGTCCATGAGGTCAGGAACGGAGCTTTGCATCCGGAAGGCCATCTCGTAGGCAGCAATGCGGGTTTCGATCTCGGGGTCACGAATCTGACCGAGTTTTTTCTTGTCGAGCTGGATGATGGATTTGATCAGTTCGTCTTGCTGCTTGATGCTGACACCCTTCGGCCGGCTGAGGTAGTGAACGGGGTCACCAGCGGCATTAAACTCGACACCCTGATAGCGGCTGGGCAGGAAACCGGCAGACCACTGCCGTGAGGCGATAGGTTGTGGATTGCGCCCCGCGACACTGGTGAGCACGACAAATCCGGGTAGGTTTTGTGAGAGTGATCCTAAGCCGTAGTTAACCCATGCACCCATGGAAGGGCGGCCACTGATGGCCGTGCCCGTATTCATGAAGGTGTGGGCTGGGTCATGGTTGATCTGCTCAGTGACCATGGATTTGATCACGGTGATGTCATCCGCCATCTTGGCGGTCCATGGCAGGTAGTCACTGACCATCAGGCCGCTTTTGCCGTGGGGGCGGAATTTGGCCTGGTGACCGAGGACTTTGAGCTCTTTGCCCTGGAGCTGGGCGATGGGTTGGCCCTTGGTGAAGGATTCTGGCATCGCCTTGCCGTCGAGGCGGTCGAGCTCGGGTTTGTAGTCGAAGGTTTCCAGATGCGAGGGACCTCCCGCCATGCAGAGAAAGATGACCCGCTTGGCCTTGGGGGCGAAGTGAGGCGCTGATGGGTAAATGTCGGAAGCTGCCGAGGCCGATCTGATGCCCATGAGAGAGGATAAGGCCGCGGAGCCGAGGCCGAGCCCAGCTTGGCCGAGGAAGGTGCGTCTTGTTTGGTTGAAGTTCATGGCGGTTAGTTCCGGTAGGTGAATTCGTAGAGGTTAAAGAGTCCACGAGCTACGGTGGTCCACGAGGCGAGATCAGCAGGGGAGATGTCTGTGGCTGCTGGGCTTATACCGACTTTGCCTAGCTGAGTGACTTCGTTTTCACCTTGGTCGTATTGCGCACGGGTGTCTTCAAGGAGTTGTTTGAAGATGGCTTTTTCCTCCTCGTCGGGTGCGCGGTTCAGGGCTTCTTGATACGCAAAGCCAATGCGTTGCTCGAAGGAGTCGCCTCCTTTGCTGACGATGCGTTGGGCGAAGTTACGTGCGGCTTCGATGAATGTCGGGTCGTTGAGCAATACCAGCGCGGCATTGGGTGTATTGGAGCGTGGTCGTTCCGCCGTGCACTCTTCCCGGCTGGGAGCATCGAGGGCCTTCATCATCGGGTGCAAGAACATGCGTTGCCAGTGAACGTAGAGACCGCGGCGCCATTGTCTCGGGTCGTTGTGCTGCTGGTATTTCCGCGGTGGGAAGTTCAAGTGGCGGTAGTATCCTTCTGGCTGGTAGGGCTTGGCACTTTCACCACCGATTTCGTCAACGAGTAGGCCGCTGACGGCAAGGGCATTGTCCCGGATCAACTCGGCAGGCAGGCGGTAGCGGGACTGCCGGTCAACCAGCGCGTTGGCGGGGTCACGTGCGAGCATCTCGGCGGTGGCGAGAGAGGACTGGCGGTAGGCGCGGCTGGTGACGAGCAGGCGCACGAGAGCTTTGACATCCCAGCCGGATTCGTAAAACGCAACGGCAAGCTGGTCGAGGAGCTGCGGGTTCACCGGTGCTTGGCCCTGGCCGCCAAAATCGGAGAGGGAGGGGGAAATGCCGCGGCCATAAAACAGATACCAGAAACGGTTGGCCATGACTCGTGCGGTAAGGCCACCACTGCCCTTGGCTGTATCTGTGAGCCAGTTGGCGAGGTCAAGGCGTGTGGCGCGTTCTTGTCCCTCGGGTAGCTTGAGCTGGCCCATGAATTCGGGAATGGCAGGGGTGACGATCTCACCACTATCGTCTTGCCAGTTACCCCGGGGCAGGATGCGCATCGTGCGTGGTTTCTCAGCGACGGTGATCATCGTTCGCCGGCCTTGCTTTGCGAGTGTCTGGTGCTGCTTGCGTAGGCGGTAGAAGGCGTTGAGCTTGTCTTGCGGAGCGAACGCAGCGATTTTCTTATCGGCATCTGTTATTCTTGCCTGCAGAGCCGCTTTTCGCTTGTCATCGCGTAAGCTTTTTAACTGGCCAGTCCATTTGTTGCGTAGCATTTCTAATCGGCTGATCTCGGCTTGAGCATGGGGCGGCACGAGCTCAGCCATTTGCGCCTCCAGCCGGTCCGCCTTTGGCTGAAGCTCAGGATTCAAGATCACCATCTCTGGTGGTCGAATCGTGGGCAGTATGTTGCCAGTGTAGCCCTTGTCGTGAATATCGGCAAAGAAGGCAGCCATGGTGTAGTGATCCTTGATGGTGTAGGGGTCGTATTTGTGATCATGGCACTGGGCACAGCCGACGGTGGCTCCCATCCAGACTTCTGAGACATTGCGCACCCGGTCGGCGGCGTAGATGGCGTTGTATTCCTTGGCCTGGATGCCGCCCTCGTGCGAGGTCTGCAGCAGGCGGTTGTAGCCGGAGGCCACTTTTTGCCACAGGGTCGGTTTGGGAAGCAGGTCGCCAGCGAGTTGCTCTCTGGTGAACTGGTCAAAGGGGGTGTTGTTGTTGAAGGCCTTGATGACGTAGTCTCGGTAGGGAGAGATGTTGTGGTCCTGGTCACCATGGTAACCCACGGTGTCCGCGTAGCGAACCAGGTCGAGCCAGTAGATGGCCATACGTTCGCCGAAATGGGGGGAGGAGATCAGGGTGTCAACAAGCTGCTCATAGCTGATTTTGCCACTCTGGAAATCGGCGACCAGAGCTGGCTTGGGCGGTAGGCCGGTGAGGTCAAAAGACAGCCTGCGTGTCAGGGTTACGGGGTCTGCCTCGGGCGAGGGTGAGAGGCCTTTCTTTTCAAGTCGTGCCAGCACAAAGTGATCGATCCAGTTTGACGGCCAGTCGGATTTTTTGACCTTGGGAGCGGGGTGTTTGACGGGGGGGGCGTATGCCCAGGGATCTTCATAAACAGCACCTTCCTTGATCCATTGCTTGAGGATGTCAATTTCCTTGGGCTTGAGTGATTTGTGGGATTCGACCGGAGGCATTGGATCCTCTTTGTCGAGGATGCGGATCATGAATTCGCTTTGCTCGGGTTTGCCCGGAACGATGGCGAAGTTACCGGATTCCTTCAGCTTGGCGTAGGCGCCTTCCTCGGTATCAAGCCTGAGGTCAGCCTCACGATGATTGGAATCCGGACCGTGGCAGAAGAAACATTTGTCCGAGAGGATAGGGCGCACGTCACGGTTGAAATCAAGCTCCTCGCCGAGGCAGGGGCTAAGCAGAAAGAGTCCTAAGCCCAGGAAGAGGTGGTTTGCATTGATGGTGAAAGATTTCATTTCCGAGTCGTCTCAAGGTTACGTCAAAAAACGGGAAAAAATACTGTTATTGTCTCCTTATTTTTTAGGAGGCCCCTGCTGGGCGAGTTTTGGTCGAGAACTGGCCATGCCTTATGAGCATTAAAGGTCGATCCATGCACCGTTGTTTTTAGCCGACTGGTAGATGGCCTGGATCAGCTCCACGGATTTGCGGGCTTCTGCAGCTGAGGTGCTGGGTTCACGGTTTTCGGCAATCGCTTGAACGACTTCTTCGAAGTTGCGCTGGTGCTGGTAGGTATTGATCGCTGTGGGGTCATTGGCGCCGAGACCTGCCTCCTGACCTTTCATCAGGGTGAGGCGGATTTGATCGTCCTCGGCATGTTCGTTTTTGAAATCCCAGACCTCAAAGGCCTCGTCAGCGAGAAAGACAGAACCCTCCGTGCCAGCAAGCTGGACGCGCGCGGGGTGACCATCCTTGGACCAGCTGCAGGTGGAAGCCTCGATCACTCCACGGGCTCCATTTTGAAACTCGATCAAGGCAACGCAGTGGTCTTCAACCTCGATGCGTTCGTGAGCCAGGCAGGCGGTATTAGCCGAAACCCGCTTGGCAGGGCCGGCGAGGTAGAGCAAGGAATCGACGGTGTGGATGGACTGGTTCATCAGAGCTCCTCCACCGTCGAGTGCCCAGGTGCCACGCCAGCCGGCGGAATCATAGTAGGCCTGGTCACGATACCACTTGATGTAGGCGGAGGCGCTGGCAAGGACACCAAAGCGACCTTCGTCCGCTGCTTTTTTGAAGGCATCCATTCCTGGGTGAAAACGGCGGTTGAGAATGGAGGCGAGGGTTTTACCATTGGCGTTAGCCGCGTCCATGAGCTGGTCGATGCGCTCGGTGGTGATTTCCAGAGGTTTCTCGACGATGGCGTGCTTGCCCGCTTGGAGGGCTGCCAAGGTGGGGTCGAGGTGGGCGCCACTCGGGGTTCCCACCGTGACAATCTCAAGCTCTGGGTCAGCCAGAAAATCATCGATGTCTGAGTAGGCTTTGGCACCGAACTCCGAGGCGAGTTCATGTCGCGGATGGCTTGAGCGTGGAAGCGGCCGATCATGCCGGCGCCGATAATTCCAAATTTCATGATGTGGTGTATTCGTTAGAGATTGGATTTTGTTTTGCGATCTTTGGCCCGCTCTGTGAGGAAGAGCTGGTGGAGTTGTATGATTTTGTCTGGGTATTTCTGGGCAAGGTTTTTGGATTCCTTCGGGTCTTGATTGAGATCGTAAAGCTCCCAGTCGGTCTGCCTGGGTTCTTTTTTTCCGTAGTGGACGATTTTCCACTTGTCCAGAATGAGGGCCCATCTCTGTCCAGGCTTGCCCCAGAGTTGATAGATGAGGCGGGTCGGTGGGTCAGCCTTGGTGAGATAGAGGGCTGAGTTATTCTGGCCGTCGATGGCCGGCTGTCCTTCAGGAGCCTCAGGTTCAATGCCAATGAAACCACCGATGGTTTTCATCCAGTCAACCACGTGGACGGGGCTGTCGACCTTGCGTGCTGGGATTTTG
>JAACFN010000126.1 GCA_009937455.1 Verrucomicrobiaceae bacterium
AAAACGCGCTGTTCAGGGTTCAATAAGATCTCTTTGCTCAAATAATCAGGTAAATTCTTAACTGCACTCATCTGAGGTAGGGTAGGGTCTGCTAGCCCATCCGCAAGTAGAGATTATGTCTTAACTTTATCCCTCATGAAATGAGGAGGCGCTTACCCTGCATAAGTGTCGTCACTCATGAATGCTTTTTTCTCAAATGGGATGGTAGAATGCCGAGTTGATCGCGGTATTTGGCGATGGTTCTGCGTGCTACTTTGATACCCTTGGCCTTGAGTTGTTTTTCAATGGCGGTGTCAGAGAGGGGTTTGGCGGTATCCTCGTGGCTGACGAGTTGTTGGATAGCTTCACGGACTCCTGTGTTGGAAATTTCCGTGCCTTGTTGGGTGGTGTAGCCTGAGGAGAAGAAGGTGCGCAGCTCCATCAGTCCGTGCGGCGTGAGAATGTATTTGCCAGAAACAGCGCGGGAGATAGTGGCTGCATGGACTCCGACGGCTTCTGCGATGTCCTGCATGGTCATGGGGCGAAGCTTGGTGAGGCCGTGTGCGATGAAGTCGGGCTGGCGTTTAACGAGCTCAGTGCCGATCTTCAATAGAGTTTCTTGGCGTTGGCTGAGGGCGCTGATGATTTGTCTGCCTTCGTGGATGTTATCTTTGAGGAATTTGCGAGCCTTGGGGTCTGAGCTCAGCTTGGCTAGTAAGTCTTTATAATGGTTGCTGATTTGCAGTTTGGGTAAATGGTCGCCGGTGAGGTGGGCGTAGTATTTACCCTCGGCATCTCGGCGTAATTCAAGGTCAGCGCTGACATGGGGGTTTGATGTCGGGTCAAATGCGGCTCCCGGATTAGGGTTCAGTGTGGAGATGTGTTCGGCGGCTTCAATGACAGCTTCTTGGGAGACTCCAAGAGCTCGTGTGATGTCGGCGTAGCGGCGCCGAGCTAGGTCATCAAGGTGCTGGTCAACAATACGACTCTCCAGTGATCCTCCCATGCCTTGAAGCTGGAGTTGGAGGAGTAATGATTCGGTGAGGTTCTCTGTGGCGACACCTGGTGGATCAAATCTCTGGAGCAGGGCGAGTGCGGAGCGCAGTTGCTTCAGGGGGAAGGTCGAGTGAGCGGCGATGTCCTCAATGGATTCATCCAGAAAGCCGGCATCATTAATGGCGCCTATGAGGTGTTCGGCCACTACATAGGTATCGTCATCGAGAGCTGCGTGGTTGAGCTGTTCGACGAGATGTTGTTGTAGTGTTTGGGGCGCGACAATGGAGTTGTAGAGAAACTCACGTCTTTCCTCATCATCGGATGTATGGGTGCGCGTTCCATGCATGAGGATCTGATCCTCGCGCCAGTAGTCATCAAACTCGGAGAGGTTTTCATAATCGGTTTCTGCATCAGCAGGCAGGCTTTCATCGAGTTGATCGTGATCCTCGGCGATTTCCAGGGTTGGATTCATCTCAGCAACCTGGCTCAGGAGTTGGTTTAGCTCCATGCTGCTGGCCTGCAGAATCTCAAGGCTCTGGCGCATCTGGGGCGAGAGAACCTGCTGTTGAGAGAGATTTTGATGGAGGCCGGCTGATGGCATGACTAGATGCACTGGGGGGTGCTTAGGGAATGCGCTGATGCACTGAAAATACGTAAGGGATGCAGTCAGTGGCTGGTTGACGTTTGTCGATGACCGCGCCGGAGGGTAAAATAAAAACAAAGGATTTACCAACTTTTTCTTAGCAAATATTGTGCCATATTTGAAAAATAATTCAGGCGGGCTTTCTTGCTCTGACCTGGACTCATTTGATAGTTGGTATTTGGCGCAGGCTAGCTAGAACGATGCCGTGTTCTCGACAGGTGTGAAGTTAGGAAAGGGGGGTAGCTGGTGGATTGCGATCGGCTTTTTTCTGCTGACTGCGGCGCCTGGTATGTGGTATCCGGCATTACCTAATATTTTAAAAGCGCAGGGTATTGAGTGGGTGCTGCCATACGCCTTTGCCGTGGGGCCTCTCGTGGCTATGTTTACGCCGCTTATTTTTGGTTCGATGGCGGACTATCGTTTCTCGGCTCAGAAGCTGGTAGGGACCTTATCCCTACTTGGTGCAGGTTTCTTGGGTATGGCTTTTTATGCGCTTCATATGGGCTGGGGTGCTTGGTGGTACTTGGCGTTCCAGTTTGTTAATGCTCTTCTGGGGGCCCCGATGTGGGCGCTGGTGTCAACGGTGACGCTTGCCAATGTGGACGATGCGCAGAAGAAATTCCCGCTGTTTCGTGTATGGGGTTCAATCGGTTGGGTGGCTGCAGGTGTATCGGTAAGCTTGTTGGATTGGGATAGCTCACCGATGGTTGGAGTGGCTGCTGCTGGCATTAGGGTGTTTTTTGGTTTGGCATGCTTCATGATGCCGGATACGCCGCCGCAGGGGAAGTTGGAGCAGGGTAAATCCAACTGGAAGAAGAACCTCGGCTTCGATGCCCTCGTTCTATTCAAGGACCGGACAATGCGGGTGTTTTTACTGACAACGCTTTTCTTCACTATTCCTTTGGGCGCTTTTTATATGTATGCGCCCATTCAGCTCAAGGAGCTTGGTGATACCCACCCTGCGGCATCAATGACCCTTGGCCAGCTTACGGAAATTATTGCCATGCTGATGCTTGCCTGGTTGCTGACGATAAGCAAATTACGCTGGGTGATAGTCGCGGCATTAATGCTGGGGGTAGCCCGCTATGGTTTATTTGCCTTCTCTGGATGGGGTGGCGACCTAGTTTGGATCTGGTTAGGCATTGCCTTACACGGACCTTGTTACACGCTGTTCTATATCACCGGGCAGATACTTGTTGATCGCCATGTAGACCCATCGATGCGCAGTCAAGCTCAAGCCTTGTTAGGAACTCTTGTCGGGGGAATCGGGGGGCTGCTAGGAAGTTTGTTTTGTGGCTGGTATTATGCGGGCACAAAGGGGCTTCCACACAGCTGGGTGTTTTTCTGGGGTATATTGGGCGTCGCTGTGTTCGGCTGCACCCTGTACTTCGTGACAGGATTTACTGCAGGATTTGTTAAAGGTAATGGCGACAATAAGACTGAGCGCTAGGTGACTAGCGACCCGTCATTAGCCATTAACCATTAGCCTGATAAGCTTGGCAGAGTAAATTTACTGGTCGGGTTCCCAAGCGCGTGTCTCAAAGCGCATGATCTCCTTGATGAAAGTAAGCGGCACGTCACCTGTAGGGCCGTTTCGGTTCTTGGCGATGACAAGTTCCGCTTTGCCATCTTCCTCGTCGCGGTCTTCTTTATTGTCCGCGTAATACGCAGAGCGGTAGAGTAGGCCCACCATATCAGCATCCTGCTCGATAGATCCTGATTCACGCAGGTCGGACATGCGTGGTTTGCCGCCGCCACCACTTGAGCCGACTCGAGATTCCGGTCCACGGTTGAGCTGGGCAAGTACGATGATGGGAATGTCGAGCTCCTTGGCGAGGCCCTTGAGGCCAGCAGAGATTTCAGCCACTTCCCGTTCCCGTGAGTTCTGAGCTTGTTTTGAGTTGGAGCGCATCAGCTGAAGGTAGTCGATGGCGATCACCTTGATATCCTCCTCTTTCTTTTTGCGTCGGGCTTTGGCTCGAAGTTCGTTGATGCTGATGCCTGGCGTGTCATCAATAAAGAGTTTGCAGTCTTTGATTTCCTCAGAGGCGCGTTTGATGCCGAGGAAGTCAGATTTGGTGGGTTCGAATCCTTTCATGACCTTTGACTTGTCAAAGCGTGCGCGTGCGTAGAGCAATCTCTCGACCAACTGAAAGGCTCCCATCTCAAGTGAGAAGACCATGGCGGGGAGGTTGAGATCGAGGCAGAAGTGCTCGACGAGGTTCATGGCAAAAGAGGTCTTACCCATCGAAGGACGCGCCGCGATAATGAACATTTCCCCAGGTTTGAGGCCATTGGACATCTTATCGATTTCTGAATAGCCGGTTAGCAGGCCGCGGCTGTCTTCATCGCGGTGGATAAATGCCTCAAAGTTCGCGATCACCGTTTTCATGTGGTCGGCGATGGTTTCCTCCTTGTTTCTCTCCGCACCCTCACGGATGGCCAGCACTTGAGATTCTACATTATCGAGGAGCTGTTCGACCTCTTCCTGATCATCATAAGCGCGGGTAATGGCCTCGGTGCAGTGCTGGATTACTGAGCGCAGCACATACTTGTCTTTGACGATGTCGAGGTGGTGCTCGTAGTGTGCGTGAGTAGGGGAGTAGGTGTAAATTTCTGTGACCGCTGCGGGACCTCCGACAGAGGCCATCAGGTTTCGATCCATCAGAGTTTGGGACAGGGAGACGAGCTCAATGGGCTCATTTTTTTCGAACAACTCGAGTAAAATGGTGTAGAGCGATCCATGCGCAGGCTGGTAAAAATGAGCTGCGGTCAGCTTGTTCTCCACGGCAAGACCAATGAATTGCTGGGGATCCTGAAACATGGATGAGAGCACACTTTTTTCAGGTCCGATGGCATGCGGAAGAGCGCGCTCCGCAGACTGGAGATCAGTGGCTGGAGCTTTTTGAAGAGCGGGGCCTTGATTCTTTCTGGAATTACCAGACTGAGATGTCGCAGGAGAGTCAGTTGCCATAAGTAAATAGATTTGTAGATGGTTTGGGCAGAAGGTCAATCTGAGTAACTTGGAAATTATGTGAATAACTTATCAGTAACAAGGGAGCTGGTGACATGATGGGACTCAAGGTATGTATGTATCAAAATGTGAATAATCTATTAATAAGCTGTGAATAAAATAAATGATTTTGTGCTAACTTAATCATTTTAAATTTTACATGTATATTCTTATCAGATCAATAATTTGTTAATAAGCTGTGAATAACAATCTAGAGCAGGGCGCAAACCTCTATGGGAGGCAGTATGTAGCCATGAGTTTTTAGCCCCAGAACCGGAGGCCAGAGAATCAGTGGTTACTAATGATTGGGGGTATTTCGTCTAGAGAGAAAACGAAGTGGTCGGCTTCCGCCTTTACTTTTTCTCGAGCCGCATAGCGCCCAAAGCCGATGAAGGTGTCGGCAACACTTTGTGCTTCTAGGTCTGAGATGCCGTCGCCAACCATGACGATGCAATCCGGCTGGAGCTCAGCTTTGAGCTGTTGGATAATCTCAGGCTTACCTCCGTTACGCGTAGGTGGAGCTGATGTGTCATAGCCTGCGTAGCTTCCATCTTCGTT
>JAACFN010000127.1 GCA_009937455.1 Verrucomicrobiaceae bacterium
TGCCAGCTCTCAAGCACGTTCAAACCTACTCGGTGAGTGGTGCGGTCATTCATGTTCTCATGATACTCCCCAGTCCAGGTGAACGACTCACCATCAGATCTTGCCACACCGGTGAGTGAAACTCCGCGGTCCTCAAGCATACTGAGATGATGTTCTGGGTAATCGTGCCCCACTACACCGACGAGGTTAGCGGGCTTGCAGAAATAACTCGCTGATAAGGACGCATAGGCAGCCGAACCTCCCAGTAAATTTTCAGCCTTGGCAGTAGGCGTGGATACGTTGTCGATAGCGATGGTTCCGCCGATAATAATGGACATGATATAATAAGGGTCGTTGGTTGGTTATACTAACCTGCATGCAGCTCAGTAAGGATATGCTGCGTGGCCTTGGTTATATCCTCCGCCTGCAGCAATGAAGAGACAATGACCACACGTCGTGCCCCAGAGGCAAGAACCAATTCCAGATTTTGCGGTTTGATGCCGCCAATGCAAAAAACAGGAATCTGCGCACCAACATCCTTTTCGACCTGAGAAACATCCTCGATGCCGATCCCAGGGCGTCCTTCTTTGGTCGGCGTTGGAAACAAGGGGCCAAACCCAATGTAGTCAAAGCCCTCCTCCAGCGCGGCCCGAGCCTGGCTAAGTGAGTGCGTCGATCGACCGACCAACATGCGCTCGCCAACCACCTTCCGGACATCCGCTAACGAGCCGTCATCCTGACCGATATGCAGTCCATCGGCCTGCAGCTCTAACGCTGCCGCTGAAAAATCATTGATCACAAAAGGAATGCCCTGCGACTTACACATTTCCGCCAAGCGGGGTGCATATTCTCGCACTAATTTAATCACCCCATCGCTGTCATAACCTTTGGCTCGCAGCTGCAAAACACCAACTCCACCCTCTATCAGCGCCTCAGCAACGTGCTGCATCCGATCTAGCTCAACGTAGCCCGTGTCTAAAATGCCGTAGAGCAAGCCATCGATACGCTTGCGGTTTGAGTTACTTACTTGGTTGAGTTCCTGCACGGCACCAGCCCTAAATGATAAAGGCCCAATGATAAATACTAAATTCAATTGCCATGATGCTCGTCCTCCGCTATCACCCGCAGAAATACGCGCTTTTATTAGAGTGCATAAACTATAGACATCATGGCTGAATCATCATCACAACCAACTCCAGAAACCGGCGCACCCATCGCAGAAATCGATCTGGGACCGAGCAAACTCGATCAATTCATGGATAACCACCAGACAAAGATCATCATTGCTGCCATTCTTGCCGCTATTGGAGTAGTCGCTTATGTTATCAATGATGGCCTCGCTGAAGCCGATGCCAATGACGCAGGAGCCGCCTTGTTATCAGCTCAAAAGCCGAACGATTACCAGGAAGTCATCAAGACATGGCCAGAGAGCAACGCAGCAGCCAGTGCTCGCCTGCTCCTCGCTGATGCCCAGTGGCCTGATTCTCAACCTGACTCCATCGCTACACTGGAGGAGTTTATCAACAATTACCCAGCACACCCATCCATTGGCACCGCAAAAACAAGCCTCGGCCTGCGCCTTCTTGATCAAGGCAAAACGGAGCAAGCTCAGGAGGTGCTGACCGAAGTTGCTGAGAGCGATTCCTACAGTTACATCGCGCCTATGGCATCGATAGCTCTTGGAGATATCGCCAAGGCCGCTGGCCAGACAGCTGATGCCTCTGAGTGGTATGAAAAAGCTCAACTAGATTCAGCAGGTCACGGTAATGCATTTCAAAGCCTCGCCGCTGCACGCCTGCTGCTGGTCAATGCCAAACCACCCACTAGCCCGCTGAAGCTTGAAGTTCCAGATACTCTGGTGCAGCCAGCAGCAGAACAATCTGCAACTTCTCCTTCCACCCCTGCTCCAGCAACCCCCAATCCAACGCCTGAGACTCCCGCACCATAAAAGGTAAAACAATCCGAAAGAAAGCCCGATTTTTTTTCGTTTTCCCTTGTGTGACATGAGCTTTTGCTCTCAATTCTAGTATCAACCCAATATCTTCACCGTGTTTCAAAAAGTAATAGGACAAAAACAAGACAATGGCATTTCTTCAGTCGGCGCCGCCCCTGAAGAAAAAGCCCCAAGTGCCTCATCATCAGCACCAAAAGCCCCAAGCAGTGCCCCCGCTCCGGCACGCTCAAACAATGCAGCACCAAGTGGCCGCAACGTTCTCAGCACAGATGTTGAAATCAAAGGCAGCATTAAGTTTTCAAACGACCTCGTCGTTGACGGCAAGATCGAAGGCAGCATTTCTTCAGACGGTGCTCTCACCGTCGGTGAAAACGCACGCATCAAAGCTGAAATCAAAACTCACTCCGTCATCATCTATGGTAAGGTGCACGGCAACATTGAAGTAACCGACATCGTCGAGCTCAAGGCCAACGCTGAACTGGTGGGTGACATCAAAGCCGCCTCACTCTCCATCGAACCTGGTGCCATTTTTGTGGGTAAGTCCACAGTAGGCAGCCCCTCCGTTACGCCCCAAGCCGCAGCCCCTGTAAGCTCGGCATCGAGCCCAAGCAGCGCTAAAGAATCCAATAACAAAAGCGCTAGTGCGAGCAATAGCACCAGTGAGTTACCCCTAAGCAGCAAGCCCAGTTCAGGCAGCAAGGCGGTTTCCAGTTAACAAACCCTTTCGGATTACTCATCGAGAATCACCGAAGCCCGCCACCGGTTCATTGCCGGTAGGCGGGTTTTTATTATCATTGATTTAGATCGCCCCATTGGGTTAATTTACTCTACTTGTTCCGGCAAACACCTCGACACATGTCCTTTTTTTCTCATAAGAAACCTCCTCAGGCTGGCCAGCAACCAGCCAAAAAAAGAGAGGTAAGCATGATGATCTGCCCGGAGTGCCAGCATCAGCAGTCCGAGTCAAAGATCGCCGTATCGACCTACTGCCGCAGCTGTGGCAGCCATTATAAAATCAGCCATGGCATTGCTGCGACGGATAGCAAAATCCCCAACAATCCATTTGCTGGCAAAAAGTCGGTAAACGCAAAAGCGGATGAGCCAGTGGATCGCGGCACAAGCGATGAGCATATCGTCACTGCTGCTACCACCGCTACAGAAGCAAACCAGCTAGACGGGGAAAAAAGCGAGCATAGGGAAACACAAAAAAGTTCAGAGCAAAACCCTACTCAGGAAGCCACAAGTCTCACCAGCGATCTACGCTCACAGCTCAGCCAAAAGGCATCCTCTGCCGGCAGCTTTTTTCAGCGGAAAAACAAGCGCAGAAAGGTGCTATGCCTAAAATGCGATCATGAGCACGAGGCCCCAGCAGATGCCAGCTCAACGCTCTGCTCTGCCTGCGGCGCCTACGTCAGCCTCAAAAATTACATCATTAACAACCACTGGAATCGCCGCATCGAAACCAGAGGTAATGTCACCATACAAAAAAAGGGCTCGGTCACTGACATCACCGTGCGCTGCCATGACATTCTCGTTCTTGGAACTCTCAAAGGTGGCATTGACTGCTCCGGTGACATCACACTCAACAGCCACAGCAAGATTATGGGGAACGTGAGCTGCCGCCGCCTGGTGATAGATAAGCGCGCTGATGTTGCTTTTGCCAATGAAGTCGTGTGTGAGGAAGCGATCATCGATGGGCATGTCACAGGGCATTTTGTCTGCACCGGCAAGCTACACCTCAAGAAGAAAGCCGTTCTAAATGGTAATATCGTGGTTGCCAATATGACCATCGACAAAGGAGCCCGTCACAATGGCAAAATCTCCATCCAGCAGTAAGGGGTAGCAGTAAGGGTCTGTGGGGTCCGTGTAGATTTCCTGCTTTCCCACTCCCTGCTTGACTCCTAAGGCCGCAGTACCAACCATCCAGCCATGCCAAGTACATCCCTAGATCTTCGTGATGAGATTCTGCGCCTGAAAAAAGAGCGCAATGCAGTCATCCTCGCCCACAATTATCAAACCGGCGATATTCAAGACTTGGCAGACTATGTTGGTGATTCCTTGGGCCTCGCTTATCAGGCCCAAGAAACTGATGCTGATGTGATCGCTTTCTGTGGTGTGCACTTCATGGCCGAGACTGCCAAGATTGTTAACCCAGAGAAAGTCGTCATACTCCCCGATAAAGACGCAGGCTGTTCTCTGGAGGAGTCTTGCCCTGCTGAAGACCTAGAAAAATTCATCAACGACAATCAGGAAAAGAATTACTACGTCATCGCCTACATCAACTGCTCTGCTGGCGTCAAGGCGCTCTGTGATGTCATCTGCACATCAGGCAATGCGGTGAAAATAGTCAACAAGGCACCAGCAGACCGACCCATCCTCTTTGTGCCAGATGCCAACCTCGGTGCTTGGGTCATGGAGCAAACCGGCCGCAAAATGGATCTCTGGCAAGGTGCCTGTTATGTTCACGTCGAGTTCACCCGTGATTCCATCAATAAAATCAAAGCTGAGTATCCTGACGCATTGGTCGTAGCTCACCCTGAGTGCACCACCGCCGTGCGCCTTCTCGCGGATGAAGTATGCTCCACGGAGAAGATGGTCACCTACTGCCAAAATGCACCCGTGAAGAACATCATCGTAGTCACTGAGAGCGGCATGCTTCACCGCCTACAAAAGGAAGCCCCCGACAAAAACCTCATCCCCGGACCGACTGACCGCTGTGCGTGTAATGACTGCCGATTCATGAAAATGAATAACCTGCAAAATCTTCACGATTGCCTTGATCTACTCGAACCACGAGTAGAGCTACCAGAAGACATCAGAAAACGCGCCGAGGCACCTTTACTACGGATGCTCGAGCAATCAAAATAGCCCGACCTCTGCACACGACCAGATTGAAGCCACTCCACTTCTCACACTCCACTTCTCACACTCCCCATTCACCAATCTTCACTCATCATTTACTATGCCTACAGTTCATCTAGACCTCGCTGAGCGATCCTATGACATTCTCGTCGAAGACCATTTGCTCGACCGCGCAGGCGAGCTGATACGCGAATGTGGCTTATCAGGCAAAGCCGCCATCATTACGGATAGTAATGTAGGACCTCACTATGCAGACATGCTCGTCACCAAGCTTGCGGAGGTCGACATCCAGGCCAGTCTCCACACCGTGCGGGCTGGTGAAGCCAGCAAATCGATGTCTCAGTCAGCTGAGCTCTGTGGTGAATTAAACCGCGCTGGCCATGACCGATCTTCCTTTGTCATCGCCCTTGGCGGTGGTGTTGTCGGTGATCTCGCTGGTTTTGTTGCTGCCATTTTCTACCGCGGTGTTCCCTTTGTTCAGATTCCTACCACCATTGTCTCCCAAGTAGATAGTTCAGCCGGCGGAAAAACGGGCGTCAATGCCTCTGAAGGTAAAAACCTGATCGGTGCATTTCACCAACCACGTCTTGTGATCGTTGATCCCCTCACCCTCGACAGTCTACCAGGCCGTGAATACCGTGAGGGTTACGCAGAAGCGATCAAGCACGCCGCCATCCGTGACGCCGCCATGATCGATGACCTCGCCGCCCTTGACCCCGGCAACCAACACCCTTCCGCTGATCTGCTAGCACGCAACCTCGCCATCAAGGCACGCATCGTCGAGGAAGACGAACGTGAAACTACCGGCACACGCGCCCTGCTCAACTTTGGCCACACCATTGGCCACGGCATAGAAGCCTCCCTGCCCTACGGCGCCATGCTTCACGGTGAAGCCATTTCCCTCGGTATCCGAGCTGCGCTCTACCTTTCGGAGAAAGTCAACGGCTTCCCCGCTGATCAAAGCAAGCGCATCCTTGATCTGCTGAAACAGTTCCAGCTGCCGCTCACTCTGCCTGAGCACATCAGCACAGATATCGTGATGGACAAGCTAAGCCACGACAAAAAATTCACTAGCGGCAACATCAAGTTCGTCTTACTGACCGCGCCTGGAGCTGCCGAAGTCTCCACCAAGGTCAGCCTCGATATGATACGCGAGGCCGTCGAACACCTGCGCAACTAGCCTCTTAACTTCGTGGACAGCCCAACCCTTGGGAGGGTAACCATAGGCAAACTTTTAAGCGAATTGCTTAAGAAAGCGCACATCGTTCTCGATGAGCAAGCGGATATCCTTGATGCCCCACTTGATCATCGCAAGCCGGTCAATGCCCATACCGAAGGCAAAACCGGTGACTTTATCCGGTGAGAAAACATCATCACCGCGCACTTCACAGAGTGACTCAAACACGGCTGGATCAACCATGCCGCAGCCCGCGATTTCGATCCACTTCGGCTCTTGGCCCTTGGCGTGCAGCTTGATGTCGATCTCAAAGCTAGGCTCGGTGAATGGGAAAAAGTGAGGACGGAATCTCACCTCCGTATCATCACCAAACATGCTGCGAAGGAAAAACTCCAAGGTTCCCTTAAGATCACCCAGCTTCACATCCTCATCAACATAGAGACCTTCCAGCTGGTTGAAGACAGATAGGTGGGTTGCGTCAATTTCATCACGACGGTAGGCCGATCCCGGCGCAATAATCCTCACAGGAGGTGTCGCTTTTTCCATGGTTCGGATTTGAACGCTGGAGGTATGCGTGCGCAGTAGTTTACCACTGTCGAAATAGAACGTGTCCTTCTCGTTACGAGCAGGATGATCTTCAGGGGTGTTGAGCGCATCAAAACAGTGAAACTCGGTCTCAATCTCAGGGCCGTCAGCGAGGGCAAAACCCATGCGGCGCAGAACCTGAATCGCACGATCCTTGGCCTGGGTTAGAGGGTGCATAGCACCTGAGGGCAAAGGCCTTGCAGGCAAGGTAAGATCAATACCTTGAACTGACTTGCGGTCCGCCTCATCAGCAAGTGCCGAGTAGCTGCCCCATCTTCGGCTTGTCCTCTTTCGAAAGATCCTTCATTCCTGCGGATGCGGCGGTCAGGACTCCCTTTTTACCAAGGAAGGCGACACGAGCGTCATCAAGAGATTTCTCATCGCACGCTGCGGCAATAGCGGCGAGCGCGTCAGTCTGGATCGATTCAATTTCCTGGTTCATGGGAGGGGTCGATTTAGGGGATTATCGAGCGTAGGGCAATCGCCAATTTTGCACAGTCGGCTAAATCACCTCATGGCTCTTCGCTGAGATCATCCCTCGAAACATGATAATGCGCGCCACAACGTGGGCAATTAACCGTAATCTCTTGTTCATCCAAGAAAAGCTCATCGAGGCGAGAACGCCATGAAGCTAGTGTCGGCAGGATCCTCTCCTTGCTGCAGCCGCAGTTAAAATAAAACTTCCGTGTTTCTAGCACCTTGGTTTGTTCTACCTCGGTGATGTCGACCACTTTTGCAGCGTCAACTTCTTCAAACCATTCCTCATCATAATCTGGCTGCGCTACCAGCAGGGCGTAATTTTCATCATCAAGGCGGAAGCACTTAGCGGGGCGCTGCTCGCTTTGTTGGTAAAAATGCTCAATCCAGTCAATCGGGTCATTGGTCGCCAAATCTAGGGTGGTCG
The DNA here is from genome assembly GCA_009937455.1 of Verrucomicrobiaceae bacterium. GTDB lineage: Bacteria > Verrucomicrobiota > Verrucomicrobiia > Verrucomicrobiales > Akkermansiaceae > Oceaniferula. The sequence goes on from JAACFN010000127.1 coordinate 7,462, forward strand.
TGCGTGGCTCTTGACCAGAAACACTTGTCTGAGAGTAAAACATATTACGATCTGGCTCTCGTATGTCTTTGGTGAAAAGGCGCCCAGTAATATTTTCAAAGGTACTGCTGCCGGTGACAAAATAATTAACCCGCGGCGCCCTCAGGTTAACGGTCCAAGCAATTGTTTCAGCCCAAGGCCTAGCCGTCAGATGCAATGTTAAGACCGCAAGCATATCCTTCAAGGTCGCGTCCATCTTAGTTTCATAGCGCAGCTTGTGCTCTAGGAGGTGCAGATAATAATCGGTAAAAATAGGTGTGAACTGAGCACGCACCAACAGGCAATTACGATGGCGTACAAAGATGGACTCTACCTTAGTAAAGTCCTCGACTGGCTGTATGGATTCCTCGCTCATGAAAAAAAGTTCCTCTGAAAAAAGTCCTTCTGGGCTAGGCGGCTTTTAGACACAGTTGGTCAAACTTCAACCTGAAAACTGTAATCTCTGGGTAAAACAAAACAGGCAGTAGGTATCACAGCAATCAGGCCCACCATGAATCACGGTGAGCCTGAGAAGTTGGAGCTAGCACAGCTTAATTAACCGTGATGGTTTTTGGCTCAGCTTTGGCTCGATGCGGTATTTCCAGATACAGAATACCATTTTCAAGCTTTGCTTTGATATTCTCGGTATCGACCTCATCTGAAATTTTCAAACGCCGTTCTTGTTTACTCAGGAAACTACGTTGCTCGTCCTCAGTCTCTGCCACGATGGAGAGAATGCCTTCATCGATACTGAGTTTGACTTCCTCTTTGCTGAAGCCAGGGAGTTCAAGCCGGACTTTGACGCCAAGCTCATCATCGCTGAGAGATTCCACACTAGCTCGATGATGTTCTGGTTCTGGCGTGCCACGCTGCCTGCCTGAATAAGCAGGGACAAGGGTATTATTGACCAAGCGGTTAAGCTCGCTGAAGATTCCGTTGCTGATTGGATAATGGGTAGTCATGATGTTATAATTGGAGTTAATCGTTGTTAATTTGATGTGTTCACCAATCATAGTTGCAATCTGTATGCCAATTTGCTCATATTCATTCTATATCACTTATTACAAGCATATTAAACAAATAAACCCCATCAAAAAAAGAACTCAAAAACCTGCATAAGAGTCATTATGTCACACACTATTGTCTCACTGGGACATTAGCGCTGCCTACAAACATTCCCGCCCCACAAAAAAACGGCTATCGGGTAAAACCCGATAGCCGTTGTAAGTTATTATTGCTCGTTTGAATTACGCAGTCGCAGGAGCCTTCTTATCGAGGGCTGCCTTGGATTGCGCAACGACGCTGTTGAAGGCATCGATGTCGTGCACAGCGAGGTCTGCAAGAATCTTGCGGTCTACCTCGATGTTGGCGGCTTTGAGGCCTTCAATGAAACGTGAATAAGTCAGGTCCTGACCACGGACACCGGCGCTGATACGCTGGATCCAAAGGCGACGGAACTGACCCTTGCGCTTCTTACGGTCACGATACTCATACTCGTGTGCCTTACGGACTGCGTCCTTGGCATACTTGTAGAGTTTGGAGCGGAAACCGCGGAATCCTTTCGCACGTCTGAGGACGCGCTTCCGGCGTTTGCGGCTGGCTGGGCTATTGGTTGCTCTAGGCATGTTTCTTTGTTTTGGAACGGACGGTTATTTTCACACCCCCCGCAGTCTCGTCCATTCGGTCCCGGTTTTCTGTGTTTAGATCGCCGGGAAGGCTGCGTAGGGGCCACCCGTGATGCGGGTGGTTGGCGTTGGCCGCCGGATTGGCGTTGTTACACGCCGGATTCTTACTGATTAGGCAAAGGGAAGAGAAGC
>JAACFN010000128.1 GCA_009937455.1 Verrucomicrobiaceae bacterium
GGCTGGGACGTGCCCCCGGGCATCCTGCACGCACCCGGAAGTCTCTGCACCTTCGAGCCGCAGAAAGCATCTGACGTCTACGCCATGTATCAGTCCGTGGTTAACCACCAGGTCGTCCCCACCGAGCTACTCTGGAAAGACTGCCCTGAGGACAAGATCGGTGACTTTGACTACCTCATCGAAGTCCTTGACTGGGAAGCCAACGTCGACCCGAACTTTGTCGAGAATCACTTCATGGAGCCCAAGTCATGCTTTGGCAGTGCCGAGGAAGTGGAAGAGAACGGCTACGATGAAAAGTGGATCTGTTACCGCAATGAAGCCTACAGCGCTACTGAGCTCACCGTGCTACCAGGACGCACCGTCACCATCAAGAATGCCGGCTGCTACGGCATGATCATGATGCAGGGCCACGGCACCATGGGAGCAAGCCACATCGAAACACCCACCATGATCCGCTTCGGCCAGCTGACCCATGACGAGTACTTTGTCACTGAGTCCACCGCTCAGGCAGGGGTCACCATCACCAACCCTTCCCCCACAGACCCGATCGTCATGCTCAAGATCTTTGGCCCTGAGAATCCAGATTGGGTAAAATCATTTGCATAAAAACCACACCTTGCAAGTAAGCTGCTCAATAGGATAGTGCGTGTCCGCTGATTCACACACAAAGCATTACATCCATCATCCTCACCCCAGCCCTGCCGCCTCACAGCCGCAGGGCTTTTCCTTGCCTGCAACTCCCCTCACCGAGAACCAGGAACCAGCCGACGCCAAAATCGGTGAAAACTTATCATTAATCGTCAATCTTTTATCTGATCACTTCTTTTAGCTGTTGGCATAGAAAGTTGCGCTATCATAATGAGGTATTCATTTATATCGCGTTAGCACACGTATATTACCTTCTATGAAATCATCTATTTTCACACTCACTTTTCTTCTGAGCGTCACCTGCATGGTCTGGGCTCAGGATAAAGCCCCCAGCAGCGAACTTCCCAGTGATGACTACTTTGAAGTCAGCACCATCATTCCCTCCCTCAATGATCCGATGCAGATCGCCATCGATCACAAGGAGCGCATCTTCATCGCTGAGCGCACCGGCCCGGTGAAGCTCTATGACCCGGCTGTGGGCACACCCGTCACCATTCACCAGCTTCCCGCCCACCATAAGGGCCGCCGCATCGAGCCCATCTACAAGTACCGAGGTGGTGGTGAGTGTGGCGTGCTTGGCATTGCCCTCGATCCGGACTTTGAGAAAAACAACTTCATCTACTTCTACTACTCCCCCATCGAGAAAGACTGTAACCGCCTGTCACGCTTCACCTTCAAAGACAACCAACTCGTCGATGAGGTCAACGTCCTGGAAGTCGACACCGAGCGCCATGCCGGCCCGCACCACGCCGGCTCGATCCATTTTGGAAAAAACCGCGAGCTCTTCATCTCCGCCGGAGATAATACCAACCCACACGCCGCAGACGGCTACGCCCCCATCGATGATACAGCAACTGGCCTACACCGTGACGCCCAGCGTAGCGCCGGCAACTCCAATGACCTCCGTGGCGCTATCCTACGCATCGTCATGAATGAAGATGGCAGCTACGACATACCCAAAGACAACCTCTACCCCCCGGGCACACCCAACACCCGCCCCGAAATTTATGCCAAGGGCTGCCGTAACCCCTTCCGCATCTTTGTGGATCAAAAAACCGGTTACCTGCACTGGGGAGAAGTCGGCCCGGACGCACGTGATAAGACCGATCGCGGCCCACGCGGATACGATGAATACAACATTGCCACCAAGGCGGGCTACTTCGGCTGGCCCTATCATGTGGGCGTTGAGTATTACAATGACTACAATTACGCGACCGAGAAAAGCGGCGCCTCCTTTGCCGAGGGCATCATCAACGACTCACCCCGCAATACCGGACTGAAAGAACTGCCTCCCGTTAATCCAGCCACCGTCTGGTATCCTTACGCCAAGTCAGAGGAATTTCCGGAATTAGGTGATGGTGGTCGTAATTCCATGGCAGGCCCCGTCATCTATCAGGACGGTCTGGAGCACAACTTCCCCGCCTACTTTGATGGCAAGGCGATGTGGTATGATTGGGTGCGTGCGCGCATCATGATGATCACGCTTGATGACAACAACAAAGCCGTCAAGCTCGAGCCCTTCCTCGACTCCGTGAAACTCAATCACCCGATCGACATCAAGGTCGGCAACAAGGGAGACCTTTACATTTTAAACTACGGCTCAGCCTGGTCCGGCAATACCGATGGCGAGGTGATTAAAGTGCGCTACGGCGGGCCAAATCGCCGCCCCGTCATCAAGCTCGCCGTGGACAAAAGCGTCGGAGCTGCCCCGCTTGCGGTGAATTTCTCATCCAAGGGCACCGTAGACAAAGACGGCGACCCCATCACCTATCATTGGGACTTTGGCAATGGTGAGAGCTCCAGTGAAGCCAACCCCAGCTACAGCTACGCCAGCCCGGGTGCCTTCAATGCAACACTGATCGTAAAAGACGACCAAGGCAAAGAGAACAAAGCCTCCATGAAAATCATCGTCGGCAACGAGCGGCCCACCCTCTCCCTGAAGATCGCAGAGAGCGACGGATATTTTGACTGGGACAGTGAAATCCCCTACCTCGTGTCAGGGCTCGACAAAGAAGACGGCACCCTGGGCACTGCAGACATCGAAGTGACCGCAGAATACCGCCCCGACCGCAGCATCCCAGCAAGCAAAATCAACACCGACGCCAACTCCACATCCGACCCTCGCTTGGAAGGCATGAACTTACTGCTTCCTGGAGTGAAACTCATCGAGACAAACCACTGCCTCGCCTGCCATCAATCCAATTCCAAATCCATAGGCCCGAGCTACATGGAAGTCGCCCTGCGCTACCCGGACAACGCCAAGAACCGCAGCTACCTACTCGATAAAATCAAAAAAGGCGGCAACGGCGTCTATGGTCATATGCCCATGCCCGCCCAGGCTCACATCAGTGATGGACACATCAAGGAAATGGTCACGGCTATCATGGATATGACGGGAGATCCCGCCAATGTTGACCGCAGTAAATCCGGCATGGTCAAAACTATCAAACGCCCGCCACACCCTAACAACCAAAAAGGAATTTACGTGCTGCGCGCTTATTACACGGACAAGGGAGCCAATGGCCTTGGTGTGCTCTCCGCCGAGTCCGAGCCACTCACCCTCAAGGCCCCGATCAGCGTCAGCTCGCGCAAAACAAAAATCGATGCCTATCTGGCAACCATTCACGGCACCGGTGCCAAAAACGAAAAGGACCGGCACATTGGCCAGTACCGTGATCCCAAAACCACCCTCTCATGGAAGCTCAATGTGGAGAGCCCGGGGAGCTACAAAGTCACGCTCAACCAGGCAGTCAATGCCCCTCAAGCAGGCGCTACCTATGAGCTACAAATCAACGGCCAATCGCTCAGTGGCACGGCCAAAGGAAGCTCAGGAAACAAAGCCTGGAATGATTATAAGGACGTTGCCCTGGGTGAGATCAAACTCACCAAAGGCAATCACACCCTACGCTTCGTGCCAAAAACAGCCCCCAAAGGCTACGTCATGAACCTCAAACACATCGACCTCGAGCTCACCAAGCCCACCAAGCCCGAAGGGCTTGAATAGTGAATGAACCGCCGCGCAGCGGCTAACAAAGAACCAAGAACCGCCGCGCAGCAGCGCCCCCATGAAACCCAAGCAGACATCGACACGGACCATGCCTTGCGCCTTCAGCGCTCTGGCCATCCTGATCTGCCTCTGCTCTCTGAGCTCAGCCGAGGTTCTTTCCAGGCAAACAAGCATCAGCAAACACAAACAACAGCTTGCTGAAATTAACTCCCAGCTCACCCGCCTTGCCAACTACAACCCGCGCAGTGGCGTGGGCGTCGGAGGCTTCCGATCGAAGCGAGAAAAACGAGCCGATCATCTGCAATGGGTCGAAATCGATCTGGGCCAGACCTATAAGATCGATGAGGTAATCCTCGTTCCAGAGATACGGCGCAGCACCAATACCACCCTGCTTACCGATGGTTTTCCTGAAGCATTCCGCATCCTTGCGGGCACCGCGGCAGACCAGAAAGGCAAAGTCATCGCAAGCTATACCAGCGACGACAACATCCTGCCACGCATCGCACCCCTGGTCATTGCCTGTGACGACATCGAAGCCTCATGGATACGCCTGGAAGCCACCACCCTCAGTCCACGCGCGTGGGACGGAGGATATGCCCTGCATCTCTTTGAAATGCTCGTATTCAGTGGCCATGAAAACGTCGCCTTGCACCAGCCTGTGAAGGCCTCATCACAAAACGTACAGGCATCGGATAAATACAAGCCCGCCTTGCTCGTTGATGGTTTCCTTCCTTATGTCATGGACACAGCCAAGGGAGAGAGAAGCCCTGCATTTGTCGCTACCTCCTCACCAGATCAGCCCGGATACCTGAGCATCGACCTGGGCAAAGCCCAAACGCTGGACCAAGTGCATCTGCACGCCGTCGACCTGAGTGATGCCATTCCACAGAAGCGCTTTAACAACTTCGGCATGCCCCGCCATATGATCGTTGAGGGTGCCAACGCTGAGGACTTTAACGACGCAATAACACTCACCGAATTCAAGGTTGCCTCCGTATTCGAAGCCGGGCCGATCCTTATGAAAAGATTCCCCGCCTTCAGCTGCCGCTATGTGCGCCTGCGGGTGCTTGAGCCCAACATCGAGCTTTCACCCGAAGCAGGAGCGCCAGCCTACAGCAACATCGGATTCGCTGAGATCGAGTTATTTTCCAATGGTATCAACGTGGCCAAAGCTAAACAGGCCAATGGCAACTATGGCTTCTCAACCTTTAACCGCTCCTACGCCTCACTCACAGACGGGCGGAATTTTTACGGCGATATTCTACCGATTCGCCAGTGGCTTAACGAGCTGGCCCTGCGTCACGAGCTCGAGCGGCAGCGGCCTCAGCTTGCGCTGCGCCTGAATGAACTTTACGAAGAACAAAAAAGCCAGCTCAACCGCCTCATCGCCGTGGCGGTCATTTTGGCAGCAGCCATGATCGTCACCCTGCTTGTCACCCGCATGACCAGGATGAGGCAGCTTGCCAAGATCCGCTTACGTCTCGC
>JAACFN010000129.1 GCA_009937455.1 Verrucomicrobiaceae bacterium
AGTGAATAGGCCTCGTTTTTGTATTCGACCAGTGGGTCTTTTTGACCTTGGGCGCGCAGGTGCACGCCTTCACGCAGGGCGTCCATGTTGTAGAGGTGTTCTTGCCAGAGTTTATCAATTCCGGTGAGAATGATATGGCGCTCGAGCATGTCGAGCATCTCTGGGTTCTCCTGCTGCATCTTGAGCTCGTAAGCTTGTTTGACCTTGGCGACGAGGAACTCGGCATTGCCGACGGTGTCGCGCTCATGGAAGCCGCTGCTCTCAATGGTGAGTTGAATCGGGAAGGTGGAGTTGACCCAGCTGAGGAGCTCGGCGTAGTCAGGAGCGCCTTCGTCCCGCTCTTCAAGGTAGCCGTAGACAGCATCTGGGATGGCTCTTTCAATGACTTCATCGATGAGCTCACGTGGGTTCTCAGAGTTGATGACTTCGTTGCGGTAGCCGTAGACGACTTCCCGCTGTTTGTTCATGACGTCGTCAAAATCAAGGACGCGCTTACGCCAGGTGTAGTTGCGTTGTTCGACACGCTTCTGGGCGGTTTCTACGGAGCGGTTGAGCCACTTGTGCTCGAGGGCCTCACCGTCTTCCATGCCGAAGCGTTGCATCATGTTGGTCATGCGCTCGGCAGCGGCAAAGTTACGCATCAGGTCATCTTCAAAGGAGATGAAGAACTGGGACATGCCGGGGTCTCCCTGGCGGGAACAACGACCACGTAGCTGGCGGTCAATACGGCGGGATTCATAACGCTCGGTAGCGATGACAAAAAGTCCTCCAGCTTCAGCGACTCCGGGGGCGAGTTTGATGTCAGTACCACGTCCGGCCATGTTGGTGGAGACGGTGACAGCGCCTTTTTGACCAGCGTTGGCGATGATCTCTGCTTCTTGGCGGTGATACTTGGCGTTGAGGATGCTGCAGGGGATCTTGGCGCGTTTGAGCATTTTGCCGACAAGCTCGGAGGCGTCCACGGATGCGGTGCCGACGAGTACGGGCTGGCCACGGTCATAGGCTTCTTGAATCTTGGTGACTACGGCGTTGTATTTCTCGCGGCGAGTTTTGAACACTTGGTCATTGTGATCGATGCGAATGTTAGGCACATTGGTGGGAATGGGCAGAACGTCGAGTTTGTAGATGTCGTGGAATTCGGCGGCCTCGGTCTCGGCTGTTCCGGTCATGCCGGCGAGCTTCTGATAGAGACGGAAGTAGTTCTGAATGGTGATGGTGGCGTAGGTCTGAGTTTCCTCCTCTACGTGCACGCCTTCTTTGGCTTCTACCGCCTGGTGCAGGCCGTCTGACCAACGGCGTCCTGGCATTTCACGGCCGGTGTTTTCATCAACGATAATGACTTTGTTGTCGGTGACGACGTATTCTACGTCTTTCTCATAAAGGCAGTATGCTTTGAGCAGCTGGGAGATGGAGTGCATCTTCTCTCCCTGAGTGTCGAGCCGCTCTTGGAGTGCTTGTTTGCGGCTAGCGCGTTCTTTTTCCTCCATGGAGAGGTCGGCATCGATCTCTCCGTATGCGGTGCCAAGGTCAGGCAGAACGAATGCTTCTGGGTCGTCTGGGGAGAGGAACTGGCGGCCCATGTCCATGAGGTCGGCATCGTGCGCTTTCTCATCAATGGTGTAGTAGAGCTCTTCCTTGATCTCGTAAAGGTCACGCTTCTGAGCGTCCTGATACATGGAGAGTTCGGTCTTCTCAATGAGGCGACGGGTGTCTGGCTCTTCCATAAAGCGCATCAGCTGACGGTTGCGCGGGTTGCCGAGTTTGATCTTAAAGAGGGCGCGGCCAGCACCGATTTCGTCCTCTGCTTCGAGGCGTTGTTTGACCTCTTCGGCGAGTTCGTTGCAGAGCGTGCTCTGGCGTTTGACAAGCTGCTCGATGAGTGGTCTGAAGCGGCCGTATTGCTCAGTGTTGGATACGGTGGATGGACCGGAGATGATCAGTGGTGTGCGTGCCTCGTCAATGAGGATGGAGTCGACCTCGTCAATGATGGCGAAGTAGTGGCCACGCTGGACTTGCTCTTCCTTAGAGGATGACATGCCGTTGTCGCGCAGGTAGTCAAAGCCGAACTCGGCATTGGTGCCGTAGGTAATATCACACTGATACTGCTCGCGGCGCAGTTGGGAAGGTTGCTGGCTCTGGATACAGCCGACGCTGAGGCCGAGGAATTTAAATACGGCGCCCATCCACTCGGAGTCACGCTTGGCGAGGTAGTCGTTGACGGTCACCACGTGCACGCCCATGCCGGTAAGGCCATTGAGAAAGACGGGTAGGGTGGCAACAAGAGTTTTTCCTTCACCGGTCTGCATCTCGGCGATCATGCCGCGGTGCAGGGCGATGCCTCCGATGAGCTGGACGTCGAAGTGAACCATCTCCCATGCGACGGGCTGGTCACAAACCTGGATGGTCTGGCCGCAGAGACGGCGTGCGGCGCTTTTAACGGCGGCAAATGCCTCGGGCATGATCTGGTCGAGATACTTGGCACGAGCGGTATCAAAGAGGTCTTCTTCAACAGTACGGAAGGCGGACTTAGCTTCTTCAATGCTTTCTACATTAGGCTCTGCAGAGGGTAGGGCGGGGAACTCATCACGCAGGGCATCGAGGCGCTGGTTGATGGCGTCGGCCGCTTCAGATAGCCCAGCCTCGTCCATGAGCTGGAGCTGGCGAATAGTGGCGGCTTCAAGCGGTAGGTAGCGGTGCAGGTAATCTCGCCAAATCTTGACCTCGGCAAGCAGCTCGTCTTGAGATTTGGCCTGATAGCCTTGCTCAATTTCGTTAACTTTGGCAATGACCGGTCCGAGGCGTTTAACCTCGCGCTGGTTCTTGTTACCGACGATTTTCTGAAGAGTCCACTTGAGCATAGAAATGATTGCACGAGATTTGTTGTTCGCGCTGGGGGGCTTGCATACACCCACTGAGCCCTTATGGCAAGGGAATGAATGGTGAATCCACCGCTGAAGGATTTAATCTGAGCGGGAGGAATTTGTTGTCATTGCGCCGCCATTGCGCGGCTACGGCTGAGAACCGATCAGCTGGACTTAACCCGAGCCAAGGTATCAGGATTTTCCTGCAGGTGATTGGTCAGCGAGCGGATGGCCTCGAGGGTAGCGCGTGAGATGTGGTGCTCCATGCCTTCGACATCACGGTAGATCGTATCTTTATCGATCTCAAAGAGTTCGAGGAAGCGGGTCAAGGTCTCGTGGCGGTCAATAATGGCACGAGCGATACGCGTGCCTTCCTCGGTGAGGGTGGTGCCGCGGTATTTGACGTGGGTAACAAGGCCCTCAGCATCAAGCTTCTGAAGCATATTGGTGACACTGGCTTGAGAGATCTCCAGACGTTTGGAGATGTCGATGGGGCGGGCGTAGCCCTTCTCCTCGATGAGGTGGAGGATTTGCTCGAGGTAGTCATCGCGGGCGGTAGAACCACTGGTGCGGTGACGGGTGCTGGAGGCATCGGGCATGAAGTGAGAGAAAAGATTCAAGCGGCAAGAGTCAAGGAGCAAGCGATAAAGTAGGTGGTTGGCAGTGCGTATTTTTTTGGCTAAAATGCTCACTATGAAAGATAGACCCATGAGCCAATTCGGTCTGAATACAGCCAAAGGGCTCGGTCCTAGTGGCATGCTGCTGGTGGCTGCGAACCTCATACCACTAGCTGGGGTGCTTGTGTGGGACTGGAGTGTTTTTCACGTGGTGGTGGTGTATTGGCTAGAAAATGTGATCATCGGGGTGGTCAATATCTTCAAGATGATCACCTGTTCACCTGATCCTAAGCAGATTGATCTCAAGGGCAAGCTGATGCGGCGGCTCAGCGAAAAGCAGGAACAGATTGACGACGAGGAGGCACGCAAGGCATTTGAATTCACCCAAAAGTTAGAGTCTAACAAAGGTAAGCTGGCAGCAATTCATCATGCTTCCAAGTTATTCTTCATTCCCTTTTTTACATTTCATTATGGGTTTTTCTGTCTGGTGCACGGCGTATTCATTTTCGCGCTTCTGGGCAAAGGCGAGTTAATTGGTGGGGGTATGCCATCTCTCTTTGATGAATTAGGTGATTTAGTCAAACTTGCTCTGGAGGCGGGTGGTTTGTGGGCGGCACTGGGGCTGGTCGTCAGCCACCTGTTTTCTTTTTTTGCCAATTATCTCGGCAAGTCAGAATACCGCAGAACCGTTGCTCCCTTGTTGATGGTAGCACCATACGGCAGGATTGTTGTGCTGCACTTGGCAATCATCTTTGGTGCCTTTGCCACCATGGCACTGGGTAGTCCGGTCTATTTGTTAGTGATTCTGATTGTGGGTAAAATCATGCTTGATCTTAAATTCCACAACCGCGCTCACCGGAAGCTATTGGCTCATCAATTAGGCCAGTGATTAATCTGAAAAGAATCGGATATCCATGCGATCCTTGCCTTTCTTCGGTGGGAAGATCAGCACCATTTCTCGATTTGCCACGTGGCTGAATAATCGGGTGCCGCCAAGCACCTTGCCTTTGCTCGTTCTCACTACAAAGGGGGTAAACTCACCACCTTCCGATAAGCGGACTTTCTGGACTTTCGGTTGACCCGGTTTGAGCGCAAATCGCTTTTTATTGAAGTCGACCACCAAGGGCACAGGGGCAAAATTGATAAATTGGTAGCTGCTATCGGGGAATACTGTTTGAGAGTCATCGATACCGTATAACTTTAGCGGGAGCTGGCCTTCTTTGTCGGAGCCATTTTGGCCGACGAAATAGAGCATTTTTTTTGTGCCAGCAACGAGTGCAGCCTTGCCCACTAGTAGATAGGGTTTTTTAGGGTCATCATGATCGATGAATAACTCGAGAGACTTGGCTTCTGAGAGTGGGTAGGGGTCTGACCTTCGGCCGTTTTTCCATGTGATCTCGATGAACTTGGTGCCGTTGCGGTAATAGAGATTCTCGTAAGGAATCTCAGAAAGCGCAATGGCAGTAAATGCCTTGCCCGTGTAGGGTTTAGCTTCGCCGTTATCGCTACTCTCAGCAGATTCCTGGGCGCAAGTTAGGCTCGCAGAAAGCAAAACGCTAAGACATGCCAGTAGCAAGGTGGGTCGTAGTAAGGTCATGAAGGTGAAGTTATACTTCGCTTTGATCCAGCCATCTGAAGCTCTGAATTTCAAACTTTCTGCCGGATCGTTATTATTCGGGTCCACATACTCAGGCAGGCGCTGCACCACGGCCTCGCAGGTTGCTTGGGCGATGATCTTATTGTCGGAATCTCTGACCTCCCCATAAGCACGGATGCGGAAGGTGTCGGAGCGCGCGCTTAACCTGGGTGCAAGGGGCAAGAGGATATTGGCCTGGTTGACTTCGAGCGGAACGCCGGTGGCATTGTTTCGGTTACCTAGGTATGAGCCATCTGCATATGGGAATAGACCATAGTTCGAGTAATTGGCGATAACATCGGAAGTGCCAGCTCTGATACCTGTGGTTTGATTTCCATTGATGTCGGCCTGCTCAATCGCTTCTTGTAAGGCTCCATGGTATGACCTCGGGTCAGTGCTTGCGCCAATGCGTCGATTGACAAAATCTGAGAAGCTCATGAAGGGGCCTCGGGCTTTGACTTGATTGACGATTTCCACAGCGAGGCCGGTATCGTCGGTGAGGTCGTTTGGTGTGCTGTTATCATCCCAGATCTGATCATCAGTGAGTCGGGAGAACTTCTCCCAGCCATTGTTGGAGCTGGTGTTGGATGTCGTGCTGCCCAGTGGGAATGGGGTGCCTGTTCCTGCATCAGTCGTGCCTTGGACTGATTCAAGGGCGAGATTTTTGTTGCCTTGAAGAAAGGCGCGCCATGCTTGCACGGAAGTCGAGTTCACATTGAAGGCGCCCTTGATTAGACTGTAGGCTCCAATCTTTTTGTAGCCGTCTTGATTGCTGCCAGTGGGTGTGAGCTCGGTGACGATGTCAGCTGATGTTTTGCCTCCGGGGACGTGGGGTTCAAGAACGGGGTTTGCTTTGGCTGCCCGGTAATCAGCACCATAGAAATTGGTGAGTGTTTGTCCAAGAGAAGCACCTGTGTTGGGGCTGTAGCCGCCCGAACCAATCGTAAAATCTGGCGCGATGCCTGAGAAGTAGTAACGATCAAACAGGGCATCGTTCGCCTGCCATGACACGTCATTCACTGTGCTATTACCCCTGAATGATGCATTTTCAACATACACTGAATCCCATGGCACGTAGGGAGGTTTCCAGGAGTTGCCGATGGCATGGGTGGGTTCAAAAAGCCGGGTGCCTATGTTCGCTCCAGAAAGCTGAACCAGTGAATGTAAGGGGGCCTTCGGGATATCTATAAGAGGGAATTTGGTATCACCCTGACTCAAGGAGTAACTCTTACCGTAAAAGCCATTGTTGCCATCTCCAAAGGCATCAATGTCGACGCCAATTTGGTTCATGAGGTTGTTGATGCCATTGGCATTGATTGTTTTAACTACAATATTCAATGGTGCTAATGAAAAGCGTTCCAGTTGAGTTCTGAGCATGGGGGTGGCGTTCAACTGGGAGAATGGCTCCATCTTGGTGTCGGCCTCGACGAAATCCGTCGGCATAGTCAGCATGGAAAGGATGCCAAAAGACTTCTTGGTGCCACTCAATTCGCTAAAGTTATAGCTGAGCCTGTATCCACGCTGCCCCTTATCGATGTTGAGACTAGTCACTCCACCTCCAAGGTTGAGACGATATTCTTGGGCGGATACATTGTTGCCATAACTCTCCTCCGTTGTGAGGTCCTCAGGGGCTGAGCCTGCGTCAGGAATGTTCGTTTCGATGATATTGACAATGGCGGCGCCACTTTGGCCGCAAACATTAAATAATATATCGATTTTGCTGTTAGCATCAATGACAGGCTCAGGAGCTGCTCCGTTACTGCCAGGAATGGTATCCCATACCTGTGGGTTAATACGCCCCTCCCGGGTATCTGGTTTTTTGTCATTAGGGAATTTGTCAAAAAAGATGCCGGAGTCGGTGACGTTGTAGTTAAAACCAGGTAGCAGCTCATCATGAAGCACGTTGGCATTGGGGCTTCTTGCTGCTTCATTGGGGGGTGAATAAATTATGACTTCACCCGGCTCCATACTGAGACCGTTGATCAGATAGCTAAGCTCCCCACTCCCCCCGGATTTGTTTTTTGCATAGTTTACAAAATAGGTGTCTGATCCTCCGTAGCGGCCGGCATAACCATTTGGGTCCGTCCAACCATGGGTGGTTATAGTACCATTTGCGTCAGTTACTCGAAACATCATGCCTCCGGCAAAACCGCCTTCAAGGGTGACGGCAAATTTGTCTGCCGTGATTTGAGTATTGTAGGGGTTCCATACAATGAAGAAGGGGTCGACGACCATTTTCAACTGGTTACCGGAATAAACGAGGCTGTAGATGGCATTGACCCCGAGAAGAACAGGGGCGTAGGGCGCCCTGACTGGACGATAGGCATAATTGGTGCCCGCA
>JAACFN010000130.1 GCA_009937455.1 Verrucomicrobiaceae bacterium
GGCCTGCGCTGGTGCGCCACTTGCTCCAACGCTAATGGTGGCAATCACCGTGCCTATATCTACTTCTTCACCCTCAGGGATGAGGATATTAAGAACACCCCCCTCCTCTGCTTCAAGTTCGTTGGAAACCTTATCTGTCTCGAGTGTGGCCAGAATATCCCCCTTATTGACCTGAGATTTGTCGGCCATGTGCCAACGACCAATATTGGCTGAGGTAATGGACTCGCCAGCAGCTGGAACTTTGATTTCAATTTCCTTACCCGCTTGCGGCTCGGAGTCCGCTTGCGGCTCAGAATCCGCTTGTGGCTCAGGATCAGTTTCAACAGGCAGGTCAGACTTCGCCTCTACAGCATCGGCGACATCACCCTCTTCAATAACGCCAACGACTGTCCCGATAGCGACCTCCTCGCCTTCCTGAACAAGCACATTAAGAATTCCCGCAACTTCTGCATCAAGGTCATTAGACACCTTGTCGGTCTCGATGGTCAAAACCGTCTCACCTTTGGAAACTGCGTCGCCGCTTTGCTTGTGCCAGCGCGCAACATTGGCAGAGGTAATTGATTCGCCGACGTTCGGGATCTTAATTTCAGTGGCCATAGGAATAATCGTGGGTAATAAAAGGGAAAATGAATTTAGACTTCGAAGGCACCTGCGACAAGCGTTTGCTGCTCGTGGGTGTGCTGCGCTTTTGATCCCGCCGCGGGACTTGAGGATGACTTGCGTCCCGAGTAGCTGATGCGCGCATCAAGAACGGCTTCCAGTCTAGGTTTTATGTAGGTGTATGCCCCCATGTTACGAGGCTCCTCTTGAGCCCATACCCATTGAGACACCTTCGGATACTGGCTGAGAATCAGCTCCAGCATCTCATTATTGAAGGGGTAAAGTTGTTCAATGCGTATGATGGCTGCATTCTTTATTTCTTGCTCGTCACGATACTTCGCGAGGTCATAGAAAACCTTACCGCTACAGAACACGACACGCTCCACTTTATTTGGTTTTTCAAAATCCACCACATCAGGCAGTATTTCTTGGAAGCACGCACCCTCGAGAAAGTCCGCTTCATTCGATACGGCCTCAGGACGAGACAAGAGACTCTTAGGAGTCATTAAGATCAGAGGCTTGCGAAACGCTCGCTTCTTTTGCCTGCGCAGCGCATGAAAGTATTGAGCGGGTGTCGAAAGGTTAGCAACCTGAATATTCTTCTCTGCGCAGAGTTGGAGAAAACGCTCCAGACGAGCACTTGAGTGCTCAGGGCCCATGCCCTCGTAACCATGAGGAAGCAGCATTACTAAGCTGCTAGGCGTTTGCCACTTTGACTCAGCAGAGGCAATAAACTGATCAATGATCACCTGTGCTCCATTGGAGAAATCTCCGAATTGGGCCTCCCACATGATCAGCATGTTGGTTGCTCCAAGAGAGTATCCATAATCAAAACCCAAAACAGCAGCCTCCGAGAGCAGCGAGTTATAGACACAAAAATTAGCCTGGTCTTTGGAAAGGTTCTTCAGGGGGATATAACGTTCCCTTGTTTCTGAATCATAAAATACAGCGTGGCGGTGACTGAAAGTACCTCGGCGCACATCCTGACCCGACAAGCGCACAGGATTCCCCTCCATCAGCAATGAACCCCATGCCAATGACTCAGCAAACGCCCAGTCATATTCCTTCCCCGTCTTCAGAGCTTCTTGACGCCTCGGAATAAAGCGCTTTGCAAGGGTCTTATGCAGATTGAAATCCTCAGGCATGTCAGTGAGCACCTTACCTACATGCTGCATGGCTTCTCTCGAGATACCAGTGGGCACAGGAGCATGTGAATAGCTGGGCTGAGACTCCGCAGTAGATCCACTGAAAATGGTGCGGTCACCCTTTTCCATGTGGTGCACCATGGTGTGGTAACCCTCGTCCAAATCATCTTGAACCTGCTTCTCTATCGCATCCGCCTCCTGCTGGCTCAATGCCCCTGCCGCAACAACTCTATCCTTAAAGAGATCCCCAATCGGTTTGCGCGCGTCGACTTTCTTGTAAATATGCGGCTGGGTAAATGCGGCTTGATCTGCCTCGTTGTGACCATGTCGACGGTAACAATACATATCGATGACGATGTCGCGGCCAAATGTTTGCCTGTATTCCATCGCAAGGATAGCGGCCCAGACCAAATCTTGAGGCTGCTCTCCATTGACGTGGATAACTGGAGCTTCAATCATCTTGGCAATATCGGTCGCGTAATGAGATGAGCGCGCGTCCTCGGGCATGGTGGTGAAACCAATCTGATTGTTGATCACAATGTGAATGGTTCCTCCAGTATGATAACCGGGCAGTTGGGACAGGTTCAGAACTTCAGCCACTGATCCCTGACCGGCAAATGCCGCATCACCATGCAATAAAATAGGCATCACTCTGCCTCGGTGAGCACCGGTCACATTACGCTCGGACTCTTTGAGATTATCGCCACCCATCAGGCGCTGGCGCGCTCTGGCCTTACCTTCAACCACCGCATTAACGGCTTCCAAGTGGCTTGGGTTTGCCGCAAGGGATACGTGCACCTCTCCATCCAGCAGCATGCGTGTGCCCTCATAGCCCAGGTGGTATTTCACATCACCATCACCGGCGACAAGATCAGGAACGTAGTTGGGTGTAAATTCATACAGCAGCGTGGTCAGTGACTTACGCAAGAAATTACGAAGCACATTGAGGCGCCCCCTGTGAGCCATGCCCATCTCGATGGCCTTCACATCATAACTGGGGCATTTTTCTAGAATTGTATTGAGCAGCACCATGGTGCCCTCACCGCCCTCAAGCGAAAACCTTTTTTCACCAAGGAACTTCTTAGCGAGGAAGGACTCAAAAAGTTGAGACTCAAGCAACCACTTCAGGACTTTCCCCTCCTCGTAATTGATTAAATGCTGATGCTCATCACGGTGCTCAACACGCTCACGGATCCAGTTACGAATCTCCGTATTGAAAATGTGCATGAACTCAGTGCCCACATTACCACAATAAGTTTCTTCGAGAGAGGCGATCAACTCACGCAACGTCATCTTCTGCCCGCGGCGGTAGAACTGGGTAGAAACCTCTCGGTCCAGATCGGATTCACTGAGCCCAAACTGATCGAGCTGCAGGCGAGGATTAGGCACGCCCTCTTCATCAAGAGGATTAAGGTGGGCTTGGGTATGACCGAGGGTGCGGTAGTTATAAAGCAGACTTACTACCCTGCCTCGGAAGTTTAAATAATGCTCATCAGAAGATTGCACCTCCATGTTGCCACTGGGCTGAGCCACAGTCTCCGCAGGCTTGGCAGCTGCGGGAGTTGCCGAATCTTGACGCTGTTTAAGCTGCGCATTACCAAGTTCAAAGCCTTCAAAAAAAGCGCACCAATCAGCCTCAACAGACTGGGGGTCTTCACACCACTGATCATACTTTTGATCAAGAAGGTCGGCATTAAAGCGCGCTGATATTGATGATTTCATTGACAGAAAAAGGTGAATTTATAGCCGCAATTTGCTTTTCTTTCTTGGAGCTAAGTAGAACTTAGTTGTAATTACTGTCACAGACCCTCAGAGTCAACGCACAAGGCGTCTCTTTTACGACATTTTTCAAACTCCTTCAACTGTGTTCTCCCACCCATGATTGACGTCAACAATCTCAGCAAACGATATGGCCGGCATACTGCCGTCAATGATATCAGCTTCAAGGTAGGCAAAGGGAAGATCATCGGTTTCCTCGGCCCCAACGGAGCAGGCAAGACAACTACATTGCGGATGCTCACCGGTTATCTACCGCCAAGCTCAGGAAGTGCCGAAGTCGCAGGCTATGATATCTTCCGCGATTCTGTCAGTGCTCGCCGTAAAATCGGCTACATGCCCGAAAACGTCCCCCTCTACGATGAAATGCGCGTTCGTGAGTATCTGCGCTACCGAGCACACCTCAAGGGGCTCAAAGGCAGGGCTGCCCGCGAACACATCGGTGAGGCCATGGAGCTCTGTGGACTTACCCACGTTAGGCGTAAGATGATCAAAACTCTATCTAAGGGATACCGCCAAAGAGTCGGCCTGGCTGACGCCCTTGTCCACAAACCTGACCTACTCATTTTAGATGAGCCGACCAATGGCCTAGACCCCAATCAAATCCGTTCCATCAGAAACCTGATCAAACGACTTGGAGAAACTCACACCATCATGCTCTCCACCCACATTCTCCACGAAGTGGAAATGACCTGTGACCATGTCATCATCATCGACGAGGGCAAAATCAAAGCCACAGGATCCCCCGCTGAGTTAGTTAATAAAATGCGTGCTGCTGGAAAAATCACGGTAGAAATACAGGCGGGTGAGGAGGAGGCTGCGGCTGCCTTCAATGAGCTCAAACACGTTAAAAAAGTCATCCGCGAAGGAAAAGAGGACAACTGGACAAGATTCTCCATCCTTGTAGATCATGGCACGGATACTCGAGAGCGTATATCAGCACTCACGGCCGCCAAGCAGTGGCCCATCCGCACCCTACATCGTCACAGCTCGACCCTAGAAGATGTTTTTGTCGAGCTCACGCGGAAGGATTAATCTCACAGAATTGATATTACGATACTAGTCTCACCCGGTCGGCCTCACCCCGTCGGGTCACTTAGCTCTGACGAGACTCAACGACTCTAATCGATTGGTGAAATCCGTCGGTAGACTCCCCCGATTTCTGGTATTCATCTCAAGTCTTGTCAGCACTTGTGAGCCAGAGGCAAAGTCCTCCACAGCAATGATCGCGCGCACCTCACCGCGCTGGCAGTCCCAATCACTATCATTTTCCAATGGCTGCCAACCATCTTCTATCATGGCATCTAAAACCTGCTCACGTGTGATGTGACACTCACTCCACCACTTGGCTTCGTAGTCATCATACTGACACGTCACATCTATGAGAACAAACTCACGCTCACCCGAAGCTCGTTCCACTTTGCCCCGCCAGCCCAAGCTATGCCACCACCTTGCCCACGCCCTTATGCGCGGCTGTACTGCGTTTGCAAAAGCTAGCTTCGCACGTGACTCAGTGCAGAAAAACTCCTCCGGAATAGATCGCTGTGGCTGCATCGTCGTCACCAGTTGTTGATACGGCGCTCATCACTTGACCTGAATAGACACAGCCCTTCCATATGGCCCCACCACCCCTGCGAAATCTCTCAGGGTGATCCTGCATCAACAATGCCTCCGCCTTACCATATTGATATTGTTGCCTGAAATAACGCCACAACGTTGCACGTCTTCGGTGCCACACAAAAGCTGCTGCCGAGAATCCCATGCGAAAGCCCGCCTGCTGCAAGCGCCAGCAGAAATCAACATCGTCACCCGCGATTAAATAACGCTCACTAAAACCACCAATCGCCTCCAATGCCTTTTTCCTCACTGCAAGGTTACACCCAGGCAAATGCTCTGCCTCATCATCACCTAACAGCACATGAGAAGGCGCTCCTTGTGCCGAGGCCACCACAACCTCATCAATGATACTAGCACCACCATCATCTGAGCTCTGAGGACGCGGAGCCAAATTAGGACCACCACAGGCATCCCAGCCCCCCTGATTAAACGCCTTAGCCAACCACCACAACCACTGCCTATCTGGCCGACA
>JAACFN010000131.1 GCA_009937455.1 Verrucomicrobiaceae bacterium
GTTCCCGCCTGACCATAACAAGTCACCAAGGAAATATCCGGATTGAGCAGTGCATCGATCAAGCATTTCTGTCCTAAGTTCAGAGGCTTAAGGTGATGGCCATCCGGAATACGTAGCACTTCAGGAATCTGAAGACGCACAAAAGTTCCATTCGCATCAAGCCGCGCTGGCATAGTCTGCTTTTCACCTCCCTTGAGTAAGACATACTGGTTGAGCACGACCTCCTTACGGCGTGGATGTTCTAAGGCTAGCTCACCTGAACTGGCAAAGCGCTGTAACTCGGACGGGTCAACATCAACACAGCGCATATCATAGCTTCTGATTTCAGCCGGGTCGACTTTGTCATTGAGGTAATCCTGACACTCGATACCCACCGCACGCGCCTTAAGTTGCATGTTTAAGTCCTTCGTCACCAGAACCACAGGAGCGTCGTTATGCTCCATCATCAGTACCGTTGCTGCTAAAATACGATGATCAACGCGTTCGCGATCAGGAAAGACACGGAGAAACTGACCGAGTTCTTTAGAGTTTTCTTCACAAAAATCAGGATCATAAATGACCAACCTGATTGTGCCCCCTCCCTCGGTAGGCACTCCAGAGGTCACCATGTCACCTGAGGAAAATAGCTCCGTTAGCCTCCGGTGCACTTGGCGAGCATTGGCTCCACGCTCACTTTGCTCACCCTTAAACTTATCGAGCTCAGCAAGTACGTCGACGGGTATACATATATGATTATCCTTAAACCGATTGAGACACCCTGGGTCGTGTAGCAGCACGTTGGTATCGAGAACAAAGTTTTTCACTTCGTTAGATGAAGCCTGGAGTCCAAATTCTTGAATGCGGGACTTTTTCTGAGGCTCTGTTGTTTTTCTGTGATTAGTTGAAGTTGTTGTTGCTTCTTCAGATGACTGACTTTGTTCGGGGTGGTTGGGTTGGATCATTAGGTTGTTGGTTAACGACGGTGAAGTGGCGGGTGAATTTACTACAGACAACAGCCGCCCACTTTATCGGCTGCCATCCGTGATCACGAATGCGTGAGTACAAGTTTCCGCAGTTGATACTTTGGCATCGGGAGTCTCCAAATACTCCTCTGCGGGTTAGGATTACAGATTCATTGAACAATGAATAATCTTGTGAATTAAATATCAAGATACCTTAATTATTGCGCCTTCTCCACGTGATGGCAATCCTTTTTTTATTTCGAATCTAACCAGTACACTTTCAAAATAAAATCAACCGCCAACAACTAGCCGATTAGCGGCTTCTTTGTCTGAAACTCTCACTCACAAGATGACGCCCGACCAAGGCGAACACTCCCCACCAGACCAGCAATGAGAATCGCTGTAAACATGACGCCAGTGACAGCCTCCAAGTACGCTGTTGTTCTAGCGATTTTAGTCAGCGGCAAAATATCTCCATAGCCCAAGGTAGTTAGGGTAACAAAGCTGTAATAAAAGAGAGAAGAAACATCTCTGCCTCCGTGACTAAATGAAAACGATCCCGGCTGGATCAGTTCGATGAGTGAATAAAGCCCCCCCCAACAAATACCAAGCAACAAGTAGGCAACCACTGCCCCAGAAATCAGGTCGGGCGTGACACGATCTGCCTTGAATATAGAGCTAAGAATGAGACCCGTAAGCCATGACAGAAAAATCAATCCATATGGCAGCGCAACCACACTAAAACCGAATGAATCCCAGCCCCGCAATTCCATGAAAAGGTTCCCCACCATCAGCACACAAAAAATTCCTGAGGCCACGAGAAGAATCCTGTGCCGGCGCCCCGTCCCGGTAAGTGAAGCCATGAACAGGATTGACGTCAGCAGGAACCAAACACCCAATAAGATTCGTCCGACTGACAAGTGCTCAAGCAGCGGCAAGCCAATCATCGTGACCAACAAGCAAATCAGCAGCGAGGTGTAGCGCCCCTTTTTAATAGGCATAAGATTCGATGATGACATGACAGCGCTACTTACTTAATTCGATAAACAATCGCGTAGAATACGGGAACAACAATCATGGTCAATATCGTGGCGCAGACTAGACCAAATACGATAGTCACCGCCATAGAGACAAAGAAAGCATCGAAGAACAGTGGCAGCATTCCCAGAGCCGTCGTGGAGGCGGCCATAGCAACAGGGCGCAATCTACTCGTGCCCGAGGCTAGGATAGCCTCCATTGGAGCAGCCCCATCGGCTTGCTGTGCATTGATCTCGTCGATGAGCACGATAGCATTTTTAATCAGCATGCCAGAGAGGCTGAGGAAACCCAGCAAGGCCATAAAGCCAAAGGGCTGACCGGTAGACAAAAGTCCGGCGGAAACTCCAATCAGAGCCAGCGGCACGCAGAGCCATATCACCAGAGGTTGGCGCAGATTATTAAACAGGCAAATAGTTGCTAGAATCATCAGGCCGATAAACACAGGGATACTTGCCATCAGTGAACCTTGAGCATTGCCCGAGTCCTCGTACTCACCAGCCCAGTGCAGCTGGTAACCATCAGGCAACTCAATCTCCTCGATTTTTGGCATCAGCTCAGCGAGCAGCTCATTGGCCGTTCCTGAGTTAGGATCACAGAAAGTCGTTATGGTGCGCTTTCTGTCCTTACGGATAATGATCTCATCCTCATAGCTGGTCTCAAACCCTGACACCACCTCAGTAATCGGAATATGCTGGCGCGCGGACCAACTCCAGATCTGGATACTTCTCAGCGAGTCAATGTTGTCACGCTCAAGTTCCGGTGCGCGCATGATCATGGGCAGCAAGAGATCCCCCTCGCGATAAACTCCAATCGTCTGCCCCTGAAAGGCACGCCTGAGCGCAGCGGCGATATCCTCGCGATCAACACCCATAAGATTAGCCTGTTCCTCGATGATCACCGGTCGGATGACCTTTGTTCGCTGGCGCCAGTCAGTCCTTACCGCTTTGGCTTTGGGGTTCGCCTCCATGAGGTCACGGGCTTGATTTGCGAGATTGCGCAGTATGTCACTATCGGGCCCGATAAATTGTGCCTGAATTTTCCCTTTCGACCCAGGCCCAAGCTCAAACTTATAGCCATACCCCAAAGTATCAGGGAAATTCTCTTTTATGTAGGCGTCAACTTTTGGGATAAGCTTATCCACGTGGGTAGCATCCTCAACGTCAACAAGAAGCTGTGCGTAGGCCGAGTTCTTGCGCTCAGGCGCGTAGGTTAACAAGAAACGCAACCCACCTTGGCCGATCAGACTTGATACGTGGGTGACCCCCTCCATCTTCCTGACCCCAGCCTCAAGCTCCTTAGCCTTTGCTTCAGTTTGTTCAATATGGGCACCCTGTGGGAGCCAGAGATCTACCATAAACTGAGGCCTCGTGGATGGCGGGAAGAAGCTTTGCTTGACGAATCCAAAACCAAATACCGCAGTCACAAAAATACCGGCAACGGCAGCCACCGTGATCCAACGAAAGCGGATACATGCAGTAAGCAGACCTCGGTAGCGGCGGTAGAACGGCGTATCGTAGGGATCCTCATTCTGCTGCTCATCCTGTACGGGTTCAGCTCCCTCCCCTTTAGCCGATTTTTTTACTTCAGCCCTTTTGAGAAACATGGTTCCAAGAAGCGGCGTGAGGGTCACTGCAGTCACCCAACTTAGCAGCAGCGAAACCATGATCACCTGGAAGAGCGAGCGGCAAAACTCACCCGTTGAATCCTGAGAAGTTAAAGGAATGGCCGACTGCTTGACCACATCGATAGCCGCTTCAACTGACTTTTTACCCTTTTGGATTCCTACCAGAATACCGTCAACCACCACGATGGCGTTATCGACTAGCATACCCAGAGCAATGATGAGTGCCCCCAGCGATATACGCTCCAAAGCCACACCCATGCGATCCAAGAAGAAAAGAGAACCAATAATGGTGATGGTAAGTACAGCACCGATGAGCAGACCACTGCGTGCTCCCATGAAGAATAGTAAAACCACAATAACAATAGCCACCGCCTCTAATAAGCTGACAATAAAACCTTTGATCGCAATATTGACCGCCTCGGACTGCAGGGATACAATCCCAACCTTAACTCCCAGAGGGATATCCGGACGCAGTTCCATGAGTCGAGCCTCAAGGGCGGCCCCCATGGTGACTACATTGCCTCCTGACACCGTGGAAATTCCGAGCCCGACGGCATTCCTGCCATCATAGATAATAGCGTTGTTATATGGGTCCACGTAGCCACGCGTTACTTCACCAACATCCCGCAAGTAGAATTGCTTGTCATCTGCATTAAGTAACAAGCCGTTAAAATCATCCACCGTAGTATATTCTCCGGTAGGGTTGAGAGTAATGAACTCAGCACCCACCTTGGCTCGGCCCGCGTCACTGACCAAGTTCTTCGATTGTAGCTCCTTAATAATGGTGGAAGGAGGAACCCCAAGTTGGGCGATGCGATCTCGATCGAGCTCAATATAGACCGCTTCCTTGCGCTCTCCGAAGGTATCGATTTTGGCGACGTCTTCTACCAGTAGAAGCTCACGCCGGAGCATATCGGTGACTTTTTTAAGCTCCGCGTAGGAATACCCATCGCCATAGAAAACAATAAAAACCCCGTAAACGTCTCCGTAATCATCGACTACAATTGAGGGACCCGCTCCGGGTGGCAAGCTGCTCTGGGCATCGTTGACCTTACGGCGCAGCTCGTCCCAGATTTGTGGAAGAGAGGACTTATCATACTTTTCCTGCATCGTAACCGTAAGCGTGGAAAGGCCACGTTCCGAGCGAGATTGGACTTCATCCAGCTGGGACATCTTCTGCACGGCCACCTCCATCTCATCGGAAACCTCTTCCTCTACTTCACGGGCAGTGGCGCCGGCATAAGGGGTAATAACCAGAGCATCCTTGATGGTGAACTCAGGGTCCTCAAGGCGGCTCATATTCTGATAACCGATCACACCTCCGAGCACGAGGGCGGCCGTCAGCACCAGGGTGATCGTCTTTCGCTCGATGCTTAACTTTGCAATATTCATAGGAATGGGAATGGATCGTTAGTAATTGGCTTCTTCGGTGGTTATGGCTGCCAACGTTTGAGTGCCATGCCCTCACGTATTTGGGCAACACCCGACCCAGCAATCAGCTCCCCCTCCCCGATTTCACCGGAAATACCAATCATGCCCTCGCTCACCTCTCCCGCCTCGACGACAAGGCGGCTTGCAATCATTTTTTCCCTATCAATTTTCCAGACATAAGCCTTGCCCGCATCATCAAAACCAACCGCCCCTACTGGAACGGAGAAAATGTTTGCCCCTCCTTGTGCCTCGCGAGCCCAGTGAAGGATTGCTGCCGCGGTCATGCCCGGGCTGATGTTGAGATCTGCAGGAGGAGAGAAAGCGAGAGTCACCGCAAAGGTTCGGGTCTTTGGATCTGCCAGCATGGAAGTTTCTGAGATCGTTGCCGGAAAACTCTCACCGCGCAACGCTGTCAGACGAATCTCTGGTCGGGAGCGCTTGTTACGCTCTTCGTTACTTAGACCTGGTTTAGCGAGCACCCAGAGAGTCTCTGGGATATCGATCACCGCCTCAAAAGTCGTAGTATCCTGCATTACCACGATATCCTGATTCGCACTTACGTTCTGGAAATCATCCACAAATACCTTCGCAACCACCCCTGAAAAGGGAGCTTTCAGGCTGGTATCCTCGAACGCCTTCCTTGCCTTATCGAAGCTCGCCTGCGCAGTTTGCACCGTGCGGATAGATTTTTCTACCGACTCCTTAGAGCCAGCCTGCTGATCAAAGAGCCTCTGGTTACGATCTCTTTCCAGCTTAGCCTCTTCCAGAGTCGCCTTGGCGGAGTTCAGCGAGGCCTGATAGTCACGTGTATCAAGGGTTGCCACAAGATCACCCTTTTTAACCATATCACCCTCCTTCACTTTAATAGCAGTAAGCTTGCCCGGCACTTCAAAAGCTAGATCGAGCTGTTGACCCGCCTGAATCTGACCGGGGAACTCATAAACACGTTCTAACACGGAGGAACCGATTTCAACCACCTTCACCGAGCGGACGTAATCATCCTGCTGCGCCGTTTCCTCTTTGCCACAGGCGCCAAGCAATGCCGTCGCCAGGATTGCAGAAGCAAACACTTTACGGGAAGTAGGCCGAGCCTTTGTAGCTGCGGGTAGAATTCTGAATGTTGTTTTCATAATAAATAATATCTTGGTTAGAACGAATGGCGATCAAAGCATGAACGCCTCCTGATGGCTGTTGTTGATTTACTCAAAGCTACCCCCGAGAGCGAGGTGAAGCTCGATCCTCTGGGCGAGGCGGCTATTGCGAATATTAATCCAAGCAACCTTTGAAGAGATCACACGCTCCTGCATCTGAAGCACACTGAGCAAGTCCAGCTTACCAGCATCAAATTGTTTTTGGGCCACATTGAGAGCCTCTTGGTTATCATCCAGAGCCCCCTTAAGGTAGCTTTCACGCCTGGTAAGAATAGCCTCACCATCAAGTGCAGTCTCAACCTCCGTAAAGGCATTGAGTGACTTTTGCCCAAACAGGGCAAGAGCTGATTTTTGCTGCGCTGTTCTCACGGCCACCTGCTCCTTCAGTGCTCCACCCTGGTAAATAGGAGCCATAAAATTGCCTCCTGCAGCCCAGAATCCAGGCCCCTGATCTAGCAAGTCTAGTAAGTCACTGCTTGATCGGCCCGCTGCAGCTGTTAGGCTAATCCGCGGCAAGCGCGCGGCCTTTGCCTCGGTGACCAGATTAAAGGCAGCCGCAACTTTCTCACTGGCAGCCCTCAGATCAGGTCGGCGTTCAATAAGTGCCGAGGGAACCCCAGCAGGAACTGTTGGCGGTACCGGCACATAGCGCCGTGAGATCTGGAGCTTGGCAGCAGGATATTTACCAGCGAGCACTTCAAGCGTGCGCAGCGCATTACGATGAGCTAGAGAGACTTGCTGCAGGCGATCCCTGGCCGAGTTCAGGTCGGCGCCAGCTAGGTGTTTTTCTTTGGGGCTGAGTTCTCCCTCGTCAAACTTGATAGTGACCAAATCCAAACGCTTTTGTTGGATGTCGACAATTTCTCTAGCATACTCAAGCTGCTGATACGTCTCAGTGGCGAGATACCATGCTTTAGCAGCCATCGCGACAAGTGACAAACGGGCATTTTGGTAGTCAGCATCAGTGGCTCGGTAATTAGCCCCAGCTGCAGCGCGCACAGCTCGTACTCTGCCCCAGAGGTCGAGCTCCCACGAAAGTTGAGCGCTAAGCTCCGAGCTATCACTGCCATTGCCTCCAGAGCGCTTGAGGTGACTTGAACTCCCCGCTGCGTTGAGCTGCGGGCGCAACATAGCACCAGCCTGGCGAGCACTGGCAGCCGCAGCTTCTAATGCATGGAGAGCTGCATCTAGCTCTATATTGCCAGCGACTACCTCACCAATATAAGATTCAAGCGCGGGGTCTCTAAATGACTTGATCCAAGCGGAATCAACACCGCCTTTCTTAGATCGAGATGCCCACTGCTCTCTCACCTGGTCAGCATTGGGTAGGCTGGTGTTGAGAAGCTGCTGACCGCTCGGCGCCTTGGGAAGGGTGATACAGCCACTGGTTGAAACAAGTATGACAGCAGATGAAAAAGCGATGACCGAACAAAGAGGGCGAAGAGGAGATGTAAAAATATTCACGAAGATAGATTAGGTAATGTCAGAGCCTCATTAAAGAGCTTTCTCACTCCCTATAATGTTGACTATGGGAACCTAAGATATTGCACCCAAACGAGTCAACGCCCGTTTTTTTTCATTTGCTTTAGTTGGTCTATTACCTTTTTCGCCAGTAAGCCATGGCGCACTTTACCCAAGGGACTGCGAGGGATTTCCGGCACGACACATACACCATCGAGCCTCTCAACGGGATGACTGTCTAAATTGTAATGCTCACGTATTTGCTCTAAACTGGACGATTGCTCACTACAAAGAATGAGCTGATAGCCTTTTCTTGAGTCTGGTAATGCCACGACAGTCATACTGCCCGCAGGCAATCTCATCTCTGCAGACGATTCTATTTTCGCTTCTATTTTCGCTTCTATTTTTGCCTCCACCTCCGAGAGGTTAACCAGTTCGCCAAGAACCTTCACGCACCGATCCACGCGTCCTTTAATACAAAGCTTACCAGTTTCGTGCTCTACCACATCTTCGCTCGTGAACCACCCCTCTTGCTTTGGATCGACGAGCTCGCAGACATCACCCGAGCAAGTCACATAACCAGTGAACAGAGAGTCTCCTTTGATGCTTAGGCAATCACGATCTGAAAGCTTTGTTCGCCAACCAGGCAGCACCATTAAATCACGACTTTTCAGCGATGCCGTAGCTATTTGAGAGCACGCCTCAGTCATTCCATATGTTTCCATCACCGGCCAGCCAAGCTCCACTGCCTGCTCATAGACACCATCACCCAAGCGCCCCCCGCCAATCAATACAGCGCGTAAGCTTTGAGGTGCGCGCAACCCTTGCTGAACGAGATCGTAAAGCTGAGTCGGCACCAACGACGATAGACTAACACCTTCCGAGTCTATCGTGCTATGATACAACTCTGGATTCCATTTCCCCTCCAGCTTGACCAGCGCACTACCAGCGTCATAACAACGGGCTAGTATACCCATACC
>JAACFN010000132.1 GCA_009937455.1 Verrucomicrobiaceae bacterium
GAGCTGGCAATAGAGATCAAAGCCGACGGCGGCGATATGGCCTGATTGTTTTGTGCCTAATAGGTTTCCTGCGCCCCGAATTTCGAGGTCTCGCATGGCGATTTTGAAGCCAGATCCCAGAGCGGTATACTGCTGGATGGCGTTGATGCGCTTACGTGCATCGCCATTGATCAGGTCCCTGGGTAAGAGGAGTATGGCGTAGGCTTGGCCTCCTGCGCGTCCCACGCGGCCGCGTAGCTGATAGAGGTCTGCTAGCCCGAAGCGATCGGCACGGTCAATGATGATGGTATTGGCATTGGGGATATCGATGCCGCTCTCGATAATGGTGGTTGCCAGTAGGATATCTGCTTTTCCTTGCACAAAAGTGCGCATCACCACCTCCAGCTCGTCTTTTTCCATCTGGCCGTGGCCGACAACACAGCTTGCTTCGGGAACAATCTTGTTGAGCATGGATTTCATCTGCTCGATGCTTTGCACGCGATTATGGAGGAAAAAGATCTGGCCGCCTCGTTTCAGCTCTCTGCGTATCGAGTCACGAATGATGCGTTCGTCGTAACCGTGGATGGCGGTGTTGATGGGGACTTTTCCGGGGAGGGGAGTATCAATGGAAGACATGTCCCTTGCTCCCATTAGTGAGAGGTAGAGGGTACGAGGAATGGGGGTGGCGGAGAGTGTGAGAACATCAATGTTGGCAAACATCTCCTTGAAGCGTTCTTTGTGCTTCACACCAAAGCGTTGCTCTTCATCAATGATGGCAATGCCTAGATCTTTGTAGGCGACGTCCTTGGAAATCAAGCGGTGAGTGCCAATGACGATATCTACGGATCCATCTTTGAGCCCTTCAAGAGTTGCTCTCACTTCACTGGCTTTTCGGAACCGGTTGAGAAGTTCGATGCGCAGCGGGTAATCGCTCATACGCTCGCGGAATGTGCGCCAGTGTTGCTCGGCGAGCACGGTGGTGGGGACAAGGATGGCTGCCTGTTTGCCTCCCGTTACCGCCTTGAAAACGGCACGAATGGCCACTTCTGTTTTACCAAAGCCAACGTCTCCACAGATCAGCCTGTCCATCGGTTTGTCCGACTCCATGTCTGCTTTGGTGTCATCGATGGCGTCTCTCTGGCCCGTGGTCAGGGTGTGGTGAAACGAGTTTTCAAACTCCCATACCCAGCGTGTGTCCGGGGGGTGTGCGTAGCCGCGTGCCGTTTGTCTCTGCGCCTGTATCTGGAGTAGCTTGGCAGCGTAATCGAGAATTGATTTCTCTGCAGATTTACGAGCCTTACTCCAGGAAGTGGACCCTAGTTTGGTAAGCTCGGGCTCTTTACCACCCAGTCCCACATACTTGGACAGAAGATGAGACTGGTCGAGTGGCACACTCAGGGTGCTGCCGTTGTGATAGCCAATATGTATTTCCTCGTGCCCTTCTTCATTGGTCTCAATGCCCGCGTATTTGCCAATGCCATACTCAGCATGCACCACGAGATCTCCCCAATTGATATCCTCAAGTGCTGTCTGGGCACGTGCTTTGCGCTGGTGGTCGAGATGGTTGGTTTTCCTCCGGCGTTGGGGTGTTTGATACCTACCAAATAGCTCTGCGGAAGAAATGAAGGCTAGCTTTGAACTCGGCACGGTGAATCCTTGGATCAGTTCTCCAAAGAGTGGGGTGATTTCTGCAGAGCTAAAAAAGTCATCGTGTATGAGTTCCTTAAAGCGCTCCTTTTCACCGAGGTTGGAAAAGGTGATGAAGATGTGCCATTCTTCGGCTCTCCAGTCGGCTATTTGCTGAAAGAAACGATGCCGGCGAGTTTCATTGAGGATGAAATCACCAGCTTCAAAGGTGCCAAGCGGGCTGCCTGCACAGAGGGGAGTGAGAGAGGGGTCGCCATCGTTTTTGATGATGCCATCATAGCGGGCAGGAAGATGATCACCTGCAGCAATGAGCCGGTCGTTTTCGCCAAGGTAGTCGGCGACAGAGGATGTCTGCCCAGTGTTGGAGAGCGTAATCTGAGCCTCTTTGACGCGATGCGTGGATATTTGAGAGTCGATATCAAACTTGCGCAGCGATTCGATTTCAGTATCAAAAAATTCAATTCTCAGCGGAGCGGAGGCATGCCATGAAAAGAGATCGATGATACCTCCACGACGGGCCAGTTGACCGTGAGCATGCACTTGGCTGACCCGTTCATAACCATTGGCAATGATCTTTTTTTCGAAGGATTCAGGATCATGATGCTCGCCGATGGCAAGCTTGAGAGCGGCGTCTTTAAGGCTAGATATTGAGGGCGCAGTATCGAGCAGGGAATCAGGTGAAAGAATGAGTAATTCTTGTTTTTTAGCGGTGGGTTCCGCGCAAAGGTGATTGAGCACCGCTAGGCGCGCAGCCAGAGTCTCTGGCGCCGTATTGATGCTTTGGTCATCATCAGCTGGTAACTCAGGAAGAACCAAGGCTTTGATATTCCAAAGCTCTAACTCGGCAGCAATGCGATCTCTTACTCTTGGGTTCGGGTGGGTCAGCCAAATCCTGCTGTTTTTAAGGGTAGCATGCATGCTGTGGCAGGCCAGTGCGGTGACAAAAGAGTAGGCGGCGTCATCCACAGATGGGAACTCAACAGGCTCCTTTATCCTTGGGTCGTGTACAAGAGCTTCCAGCCGTTTCTTAAATGAAGCGGAGCTCATTGCTTCGATAATTCCTGCTGCACCCTTGAGAGGCGAGGGAGGCATCGAATCTTTGGTTGGAGTCGTTTTTGACACCGGTGAAGTGGTATACTGCTGTGTTGCCCAGAGAGCAAGAGGCATGATGCGGGGTGTCACACTTAGTGATATCGCCAAAATAGTTGAAATGGGCACTTTCGTCGCTGAGTATTGTAGGTTACTAATGAGTCATGAGATCGGGGTTAATGAGGGTATTACAGTCTTTGCTGTGTATCGGCATCACTGTGATGCTGAGCTCCTGCTCCTCCTCGAGCACGTCCTCGTCCTATAATCGATCTGGGGTAGGCTCTGATTACGGAGCTACCGCCTCGCTAAAAGGGCAACTGGTGCCTCCCACTGCGCAGAAAAGCGCTGCCACACTATATAGGGAGGCCAATGTGAAGCAGGACTTGATTCCGCGAGGCCGACATGCCCGAAAGTATCACCGCAGCATGCAGCCGCGTTATATTACCATTCACAGCACGCAGAACTTTTCCCGTGGAGCCGATGCCCTGCGACATTCTGAGGCTCTTAAAAACGGCAAGCTTCGTGCTCGTAAGATGCGTGGATTTAACCGTATTGGCTATTTAGTCTGGCACTTTAGCGTCGATGAGGACCGAGCCGTGCAGCATTTACCAACCAACGAGCAAGGTGAGCATGCTGATTTTAGTGGGCCTGGTAACCGCTACTCCATCGGTATCGAAATGTGTGAAAACAGGGGCAATAGCAGGACCGCCACGATCGAACGCACCGCCAAGCTGACGGCCTACCTGATGCAAAAGCATGATATTTCGCTGCGTAAAGTGGTACCCCACTACCACTGGCCGCGCCGTGGCTTGAGCCAACCGCATAAAAATTGCCCTCACTACCTTCTCGATAACGGCCATCCCGGAGGTAAGTGGCAGTGGTTTCTTGCCAAGGTGAATAAACATTACCAAGCCATCGGTGGCTCGAACCCTCAGCCTAGTGGCCCATCCATTAACAGCTACGGCCAGATCGTTACATCCTCGGCAGCGCCATCTGCCATTAAAGAAAAAGTAGATGCACCTGTAAGCTCTCGCTACCACACGGTCAAAAAAGGCGACACCTTATCAGCTTTGTCACGTCGTTATGGTGTCTCAGTGTCGACGATTCAGCGTGCCAATGGCTTGCGCAGCAGTGTCATTGTTCTAGGTAAAAAGCTGCGCATCCCAGCTTCCTGAATGTTTGTTTGAAGAGGCGAATTTCGTTTTTTAGATATGTCTGACGTCTGGTATCAATGTGACCGCTGCACCGCCTGCTGCAAGTGGCCGGGGGACGTGCGGGTGGAGGACGATGAGATCGAAAAGATCGCTGGCTTTCTGGGCATGGATTCCCAGGCCTTTATTGAGAAATACACCCGCCTAAGGACCAACCGGACCGGCCTATCTCTGATCGAGAAAGAAAACCACGAGTGCATCATGCTCGATGGCGAGTCCTGCCGAATCAATCCAGTCAAACCCGAGCAATGCCGCGGCTTTCCCAACAAGTGGAACTTCCCGGGCTGGCAGCAGGTGTGTCAGGCAAAGGCGGTGCCGATGGCCAAGGCCAAGGCGATGGGATTGGTGGAGTGAGCGGGTTTATGTGATTCGCATGATCTAACTCAATAGTGGACATGACACTTTTGTGCCCAAGCAAGAGTTAATGTGCACTCAACCAGAGATACTCACTCAGCAAGTGAAGGTCGGGGTAAACAATATCCTGTGCTTCCTTGATGATGATCCAGTCTGTTTCATGTGAGCCACCGTCTTGGAAACCGTCGGTTCTGGGAATGAGGTTTTCATTAACCCTCTTGAAGGCCATCAGGTAAAGGAAGTCTGCTTCATTAGTGTCGTCAGCTGCCTCGGCCGCAATGACAAGCTCCAGAACGAGTTCAAGGTCTGCTGTGAACTCGGCCCCATTTTCCTTTTCCTTCCAGTCCTCGTCAAAGATGACAGTGTCATCCACAACGTAGTCGATGATGAAGTTGACATAGTCAGAGACCCGAGCGAAGTCCGCATCATCGGGGAACAGGTCCTTATGGTCAGTCACGCCGTCTCCGTCGGTGTCTTTAATGGTTATGTCATCAACACTCCCGCTGACCAACCCGCCCGAAACAAGCTGATAGTTGTCATATACATTGATAGCGCTACTCTCGGTGAGCGAGGATTCGCTCAGGGATTCCGTGCTGGTGATAGCGGGGTTCGCCGCCACTATCTCCAAAGCGTTGACGGTGACCCAGGTGCTGCCCTGACGCTCAAGGCGCACGGTCAGCTGGCCGTCACTGACACTCACCGTGTGGGTCTGGGTGTCGTAGACTCCTCCGGCGGTCGACACGGTGTCCACCTGGACTCCCTCCAAAA
>JAACFN010000133.1 GCA_009937455.1 Verrucomicrobiaceae bacterium
AGTATGCTCCTGACCCATGGATGATAACATGCGCTGGGCCAGGGCCGAGCCGTCACCAGACAGAGCAACAACGCGGGATCCTTTCAGAATACGATCCGCATGGAGCTTACGTAAGATCAATGCCGCAAGCAGCGGCAGCAGAGAGAGGAATAATAAAAGACGGTGCATGTAATGGGAATGGAAAGCACAGCATCATCAACGCATCTTATTTGGTAAAGGGTCATTTTTGAAATGCTCGTATTGTTTGCTCAGCTGTTGGTAGTTCGCATAAACCAGCGGCAGGCTGCGAGGGCTTCCTCCTGCATGAGAAATACTGGCAGCCATCGCTTTTTTCGACCACATGAGTGCTTTTTGACGATCCCCTCTGGCGAACCACACCTCAGCCATGGTATCAAGGTAAGCACCTTGGTTCGGCATGCTGCTGACTGCCTTTTGGGCATGGGCATAGGCTTCATCCAGATTCCTCACTGCTCTGGCAGCCAGCCATGCCGCTGTATTGTGGGAATTGTGGGACTGCGGGTAGTCCTTGCTGGCCGCTTCAATATGAGCATAACTCTCATCAAACCAGCGCTGATAGGTCTTTGCTGGAATCTTGTTGCGCAGGGCTGGGAAAAAATCATCGGCAAGTGCGCCATCTCCGGGAATGAGCTGACGGGCTACATCGAGTCTTCTTAGGCCCTCCGCCTGCCCCCCTTGATTCAACATCATCATCCCGTGGCAAAACTCAGCTCGGTAGCGCACTTTCAGACAAAGATACAGTTCAGCTGCGCTACTACGCATCACAAAGCGGGCAAAAACTTCACTGATTGCCAGAGCCTTTTGCCAATCACCACTGGCATATAATGACTCTCCGTTGCCCGCCAAAAGAGTTACTGCCCAGCTATATTCAGCCAAATCCTCGCCATCTAAATCAGAGAGCGCAGCGGCCAAGAACCATAGCTCGATGGCCTTTTCTTCATATCCAACAGCGTATAAATAATGACCCCAATCAATCAAGCTCTCTGGATAGACTTCCTCGGCCTTTTCTGTTTGCCCCAGTTTGAGTAACGCAATGTGCCACTTACTTAGGCTTAGGCGATCCTCCGGCCTAGCCTTGATGCGAGCTGCAAGCACTGGCTCAATGCTCTCCCAGCGCAGCAGATTATAATCCAAATCATTTCGGGCTCCTTGCAATGACTTTGTCTGATCCGCGAAGCTCTCTACCATCTGAGAGGCTGTAGCAAGATCGTTGCGAGCAATACATAATTGATAAAGCGTGGTGATGAGAAGATCCTTGGCCAAGTCGTCGAGTTTGATCGCCTCCGCCACGAGGGCATTATGGATCTTTGTCGTCTGGTCGTCAGGATCGGGCAGTAAACCAGCAAGCAAGCCTATTTGATCTATGGTGTTTGCGATGTCTTCGCTATCAGGATTTTTGGGATGACGGTTTTTGAGATGCTCCCATAGGCAATCCCTGAATTGGGGTTTCAAAAGATTGATCAATTTTTTGCCTGCCTCAGCAAAATCACCATGATCAGCATCTTCGTCTGCGATCTGCTGCTTGATAAAATAAATACCCAAAGAGCCTAAGCCCTCATTGGCCATCATCTCAATATGCTCATTCCACTCTTCTCCATCTTGACTCGCAAATACAGTCATCATCGGAGTGAGCACTTCACGCGCATCTTGTTTTTCTCCGCGCGCATAGAGAAAACTCGCCAGCATCATGATGCGCTCTGAAGCCGTATCGCGAATGTCTCGATCATCTTCTTTGATCTCATCGATGCGTTTTTTCACCCATTCAGTGTAGGGCGGCTTGACGTTTTCTGAGATCCCAAGTGATTTCAAACTTTGCTTCGGCATTTCAACCAGATCGTAAAAATAAAAGGCCGCATTGGCATCACTGCTCTGCAGTAATCCAAGTGCCTCTTCGCGGAATCCGTTGACAGCAAGACACCTTACGATGCGCGAGCTATCTTTCGGGTCTGGCCCCACGAGCTTCCACTGACGACTTTCAGCTTCCGCCTCAGCTTCTTTGCCCTCGAGCCTTAATTGCTGCAGCTTACAGCCCCATCGGTAAATAGCATCGCCCTCATCAGCCGATCGCTCTAGCCATGGCTCAGCGTTACCATTTAATACACCCAGCAAATCTGCCGCTACCGGCTCGTTGGCCTGTTGCGATTCTTCAATAGCTGCATTAAGATTACCGCCAGCTCGGTGTAACCACATTCTCCATCTCGCTGCACCCTCCCCCTTAAGATCGGCAGCTTTTCGCAGCTCTTCATCTCGTTGGCCCGTTTGAGTGTAATAGAAAGCCCGGACACGCATGTGCAAATCACTGTCCCCAGTGAGCTCCAAAATTTCGCTAACTAGCTGATGATTACCTTCAGCCATTGCCTTTCTCATAACGGGCTCCACTGTAGGCCAGCATAACCGAGACATCGCATCTTTGATCTCAGCGTTATTTTCAAGCTTGGCGAGATACATGACCTGCTTCCACTGACGCAGTTGCAAAAGCTTATGGGTAATAATGATTTTACCATCATTATTACTCTTCAAAAACCGCAGCACTAACTCCTTTGCCTGCTCTGGGCTGTCATAGAGAAGCCCCGCTGAGATATAAAAAATCAACTCCCTAGCCCGCTCAGAGGCCTCAATATCATCACCCGCCTCTACCCGACGTAAAGCAGGCAGCGTGTCTTTACCCAGCTTCCATAGATCAACCATGGCCTGCTCTCGCACTACAAAAGATTCATCGCCGAGCTTCACCGCCAAATCGTCAATCTGCTTGAGAGCCGGCACAGCGATCGCCTCTTCAGCTCCAGGCGCACGAACATCCTCCACCGCAGCTTCAGAGGATATGGTCGCCAACGCGAAAAGCAGCAGCAGCAGCACAGCATAACAAGCCCACGCACTTGGCCGAGACTTATGCTGTTTATTGTCAATTGGATGAAGCTGCGTGATCATTGGACCTGTTGTTTAGTCACCTTAATACATGTTGGAAGGAGATGAACTCAATAAACTCATTACTTACTAGAGCGCTGATGGTCACCGATCTTATTCAACCATGAGGATATATCGCTGAAAATCTGAGCTCGCTGATGGTCATACATCAAGAGATGATATGAACCAGGATAGTAGTAATGTGTTTTGTCGATTGATTGATCAAAGCTCTTACAGAAGTCATTCACCTTGTCTTCTTGAGTAAAAAAATCTTTGCCTCCATGAAGCACCAGCACGGGACATGAGACAGCCGGTGCCATTTGATCCATGGACTGGGCTAGGTCACCAAGACCGACCAACAAACGAAGAGTGTAGCGGCGGATATACCATGGATTCTTGGCTGCCTGCTGTTCATGAATATCCTCCTTAGTCACCACCGGACGCCGACCATCAGAAAGCGATTCCAATGAGATTCTAGCCTTGGGGAAAAGTATGGCAGCACATTTTGCGGCCAACAATTTCCACGTGGGAAGCTCGGAGTCGACCTCGATAATCGGTGAAGAAATTGCTATGGCATGTGGCCGTTGTTCACAGCGCGCATTTTGATATCCGTGCATCACAATCAATGAGCCCATGCTCTCACCAAACCAAACGATTTTTGATTGGGGGTGCTCTTGGCGTACCAACTCTGTAAAGACGGTGAGATCTTGATACCACTGCTCTACTCGCCTGATATCACCACGCCTGCTCTCTCTTGGATCCATGCCCTGGCCCCTCGTCTCCGCTGCATAGAGCGCCACATCTTGGCGATGCTTTAACAGGTAGTGCGCCAAGTTATCGTAATCACCTGCATGACCTGAAATCCCGTGCACTCCAATAATAACGATCTCTGGATCTTGGTGAGCAGCAGATTTCGGCAACCACTTACGGTAGCCAAACTCGTCACCATCATAGCTCACGTAATAATCTTTCTTGAGCTGTGGATTTCCTTTCACTGGTGGCGCAAAGCTAATGGACGTGGCACATGATGACAGCAGCGCTATCCAAGCAAAAGTAGCCAGCATTTTCGACGATACAGCCAGTCTGGAAAAAGAACTCATCATGAAAGCCAGACAAGCTTGCCGCTAAACAAAGCTGATTGCAAGCACCCATGAAGCATGCCCGTCCATCAAAGAACTCGGAGATTGCTTGATTATTTATCCGTCGGGTGGTTTTCTACATGCGTGTTACAGATCGTCTTCAATGAAATTAGTGCTGCCGAGATATCCCGCATGGATACTCTCGACCAACTAGAGCTCCTCGACGCCTTCAGGGTTTCGGAATCAGACCTCGTTGAATTGGACGACAATGACGAGCACAGGAACTTTGGCAAGATAGCGCGCGACGGCAAAACACTTTATCGATTCCGCGCGAATGATTGCCGGATCTACTTCGAGGTGGCTGAGGACTTGGTGATTGTCCATCGAGTGCTGCACAAAAACACATTTTCTGATTTTCTATTCAGATCAAAAATGCCGGTTTCAGAAGATGAGCAACTCGCTGAATCAAAGCACTTTTGGAAACTCATTGACGAGGGACGTAACGCACGGCGCATGGAGTAGCGCGCACAGTGGCACACGTGCCCAGCCTCTATCCCACTTGCTACCCCACTTGTTTTTTCCGCTTTCCATGGCCGTTTGATTCATGCTAGGTTTTGAATCTACTATGTTGCGCAAAATTTTTCATGTCATCGCCTTCTTGATCATTACCGCCTTAGTCATCTCGGCTGTAGCCAACAACGACCCTGATGATGCATCAAAGCAGGCAGCGCAACTCCCCGTGCTCTTACTGGCAGGTCTTTATGTAGGATTTATGTTTGTCATGTATATCTTACCAGCACTGACAGACAAGGCGACTCATGCTGTGCTTTCATCCAACGAGACCACCGCGAGAGAGCCCATCCACAAGGCCCAAGCCGCCTACGCCCGCGGTGAATACATCGAAGCCATTACCCTCTACCGGGCCATCGCAATGGAAGAACCGGACAATCGACTTCCTTGGGTTGAAATTGCGAAAATTCAACACGACCAGCTGGAAGACCCCGAGATCTCGATAAACACCCTACGAACTGCACTCGAGGAACACGAATGGCCCGCAGACGACACCGCATTTTTCATGGGCCGAATCGCTGACATTCAACTCAACAGCATGGATGACAAAGAAGCGTGTATTGCCATCTTGAAACAAATCGTCGAAACCTTTCCCGAATCACAATATTCAGCGAGCGCAACTCACAGGCTCAACGAAATAGAAAAAGCGCAAGAACAAGAGGCCACAGTGTGAAATTTCAATCGCCCGTTAGATTCAAAGAAGATATCCTTGCCCCCACCGAAGACAACACTAACATCTTTATGTGCGTGGTTCTAACATACTCGGGAGATCACTCTCGCTATTCCCTCTCTGGCCACTCGTCCTAGGCGTCACCTTGGGCATACTAAGTGCTGATTATTACGGCACCCAACACTGGGTTGCTATAACCTTCATCAGCATTGCAGGTATTCTTGCCTTCCGCAGAAGCGACATCACGCTTTTCATCGTCACCTTCATACTGGCAAGCGGCCTGCATGGGCCGAAGATTGAAAACTTACGTGCCTGGAGTCATGCTACTAATACCGGCATGCTCAACGGAGCATATACTCTCAAGGGAGTTATTATTGCAACAGGCTCCCAACAAAACGGGCCCTACCTTGTCAAAACAAGCGCAATTCATGCGGCATCTCAAGCCAGTGACTTGCCACCTGCATCGGGCATGGTCGTGCAGCTGACAACACCAGCCTTTCATGAATCAACACTGCAATACGGTGATATTATAGAGACAACAGGCCCGCTCCAGATCATCAAACCGCTACGCAATCCGCATGGGTTTGACCGGCAGACATGGCTTTATCGTCAAGGGGCTAACCTCACCATGGCGCCACGATCTCCCGTCAC
>JAACFN010000134.1 GCA_009937455.1 Verrucomicrobiaceae bacterium
ATTTTCATCCATAGAGGCTGAACGTTTGAAATGTATGGGCATTAATTATGGTAAAGGCCTACAGCTCATTAACATTCTGCGTGATCTGCCATCCGATTTAAAGCAGGGCAGATGTTACCTGCCTGGAGTGGATTCCTCTGATCAGAATGCGATGATGGTAGAGGCGGCTCGATGGCGCGCTCGTGCCCGTGCATACCTGAGTGATGGGCAAGTATACGCCAAGTCGCTGAAATTGCGCAGGACTCGTGCCGCAACGGCATTGCCTGGCTTGATCGGTGAGAGCACGCTTGATCTTTTAGACCATGCTAGCTGGGCGCAGCTTGAAGAGGGGGTCAAGGTGTCTCGGCGTGATGTATACCGTTTTACTTGGGAATCTTTTTTTGTTTAGAGACTAAACTTGCAGAGTATCGAGTTATCTATTATTGCATTGGACGTGGCAACAATGGATTCAACACAACAACTGCCCGATGCTCATGGGCACTTTGGGACCTACGGGGGCATGTTTGTGCCCGAAACTTTGATGGATCCCATGCAGGTACTGGCCGCTGAGTATGAAAAGACCAAGGCTGACCCTGAATTTCAAAAGGAGCTGGACTACCTCCTCAAGCAATACTGCGGACGTCCCACTCCTCTCTATTACGCCGAGCGTTGGACGGAAAAACTGGGTGGAGCTAAGATTTATCTGAAGCGTGAGGATCTCTTGCACACGGGTGCTCATAAGATCAACAATGCCATTGGCCAAATCTTGCTAGCTAAACGACTTGGTAAAAGTCGTATCATTGCCGAAACTGGCGCCGGTCAGCACGGGGTGGCGACCGCTACAGTTTGTGCCCGTTTTGGCATGGAGTGTGTGGTATACATGGGAGCTGTGGATATGGAACGCCAGGCTCTTAACGTAGCGCGCATGGAGCTACTCGGTGCTAAGGTCGTCCCGGTAACTGCGGGACAGGCTACGCTGAAAGAAGCGGTCAATGAGGCTTTGCGTGATTGGGTTTCTAGTGTCGGGAATACCCATTACATTATTGGTTCTGCCCTTGGCGCGCACCCCTTCCCGATGATGGTGAGAGATTTCCACCGTGTGATAGGTGTGGAGGCACGCGAGCAGATTCTTCTTCAGGAAGGGCGCTTGCCCGATTTGTTAGTTGCTTGTGTCGGTGGAGGATCTAATGCCATCGGATTATTTCACCCCTTTATTGGCGATGAGGATGTCAGAATGATGGGTGTTGAGGCCGGTGGCGAGGGAATCAAACCAGAGCGACATGCTGCTCGCTTTCAAGGCGGTAAGTTAGGTGTGCTGCAAGGTGCAAAAACCTGGTTATTAGCTAATGACGATGGCCAAATTGAGCTTACGCACTCTGTGAGTGCTGGTTTGGATTACGCCGCAGTTGGTCCAGAGCATGCGTATCTGAAAGATATCGGTCGTGCTGAATACACTTACGCGACCGACGATGAAGCACTGGCAGCGTTCAAAGAACTTTCACAAACGGAGGGCATCTTGCCTGCACTCGAATCATCTCATGCGCTGGCATATGTTTCTAAGGTGGCTCCCGCCTTGCCTAAGGATACTCTCATTATTCTTAATTTGTCAGGTCGTGGGGACAAGGATGTCGAGCAAGCAGCCAAGTATTTATTGAATAAAGATCTGAGTAAATAATGGCGGACATGAAAGCAGGTTTTAACGCACGTTAATATGTCTCGTACCATTGGTATTATTGCAGGTTCTGGTATTTATCCTGAGGCGTTTATCGATGCCGCACACGCCAAGTCGCCAGATACCCGTTTGGTGATGGCCGCTTTTCATGGGGAAACCCGAGATGAGCTTACCGATGAGGTTGCAGCGACTGACTGGTTCAGGGTTGGTCAGCTCGGCAAGATGATTAAATTTTTCAAAAAAGAGGGCGTTGATGAAGCTGTTATGGTAGGGCAAATTGCTCCCAAGAACCTGTTTGATTTGAGGCCTGATGTCAGAACGATGCTGCTCTTGGCTCGCACGAAAGAAAAAAATGCGGAGTCTCTTTTTGGGGGCATTGCCGACGAGCTAGCTAAAGACGGAATCACTTTGCTGCCGGCGACTACTTTCCTCGAAGATATGATGCCCGCTGAGGGACACGTTTGTGGGCCGAAGCTTAATGAGGCAGCAGTGGAAGATGCACGCTTTGGCTATAAGATCGCCAAGGAGACCAGTCGGCTCGATATTGGCCAATCAGTAGTGGTGCGCAATGGTACGGTATTAGCAGTCGAGGCTTTTGAGGGAACCAATGCATGTATCCGCCGTGGTGGTGAGTTAGGTAGAGGAAAAGAAGTGACATTGGCTAAGGTCGCTAAGCCGAATCAAGATTTTCGTTTTGATGTGCCTGTTATAGGCCCAGATACGGTCAAGAACTGCGCTCAATCTGGCATTGGGGTGATTGCCATAGAGGCGGGAAAGACACTGATGCTGGCTGGTGAAGAGGTGAGTTCGATGTGTGACGAACACAAGGTGTCGATCCTCGCGCTGTGAGAGTCTCTCTGGTGGGCTTTTTTACCTGTATGATGCAGATGTCTGCTTGCACTGGCCCAAAGTCTTTCTAGATTAGTGCCCATGCCCGCTAAGCCTCATACGAACTGCATACTGCATTGCATGTGTAGTAGTCGTATCGCTCGGCAATATTTGATCAGAGTGGCGCTTGTTGCTGGTGTGGTCCTGTGCAGTTCGGGTTGCATGCTGAAATTTGATGCTTGGGCGCCCAAACGTAATCATGGCTTGAGCATCCCTAAGCGCTATGATGCATCGCTACCCCCTGTCCCTGATGTGACAACAGGTTTGCTGGCGCTTTTTGAAGATGAGCAATTGAGTGCATACGTAGATAAGGCTCTAGAGTATAACCCAGACCTCAAGGGTAGCGCGGCGCGGCTTGAAGAGTCAGGCTTCGAGATGCGTAAAGCGTCCTCCTCTCTTGTTCCTGCGGTGGACCTCAATGGAGGGGTTTCTCGGTCACAAAATTCTATTCGG
Organism: Verrucomicrobiaceae bacterium; assembly: GCA_009937455.1. Taxonomy (GTDB): domain Bacteria; phylum Verrucomicrobiota; class Verrucomicrobiia; order Verrucomicrobiales; family Akkermansiaceae; genus Oceaniferula. The sequence continues at coordinate 2,993 of JAACFN010000134.1, forward strand.
AATTCTAGATCAAGGGAGAACCTCTACTCCGCAGGGCTAGATGCACAGTGGGAGATCGATGTATGGGGGCGTATTCGAGCAGGGATCAGAGCCACGGCCAGTAATAGAGATGCCTTGCTTGCTGATTACGAGTCCGCTCGGCAGTCTATCGCGGCACAGACCATGCAGTCATATTTCAACCTCGTTGCTGAAGATCAATTACTACACCTCGCCCAAAGACGCTTGGAGAGTTTTGAAAAAACATATCAGCTAGTTAATCGTCGTTTTGAAAATGGCACAGAGGACTTAGGCGATTTGGAATTGGCGCGCACGGATATGGAAAATACTCGAGCGCAACTATTTAACAGGGAGAATCTGAGAGATCAGGCGGCTCGCCAGCTTGCCGTATTATGCGGAGCTTACCCGAATGCAAAATCCTCAGCTCGATCTTGGCCTGCCATGAAGCATGGTGTGCAGGTGGGGATTCCATCTGCATTGCTGATGAAGCGCCCGGATATTGATGCCGCCTATCAACGTATTCGTGCAGCAGATTCTCGAGTGCAAGTTGCCCACCGTGATATTTATCCTCGGTTTTCACTCACGGCAAGTGGCGGTGGGCAGTCCTCAGTATTAAAAGACATTAATGATTCAAATTTCAGTGTTTGGTCAATCGCGGCCAATCTCGCAGCACCTTTGATTGATGGGGGGAGACGCAGGGCTGAAATGGGAGCTGCAAATGCCCGTGCAAAAGAGGCATGGGCTAATTATCAAGCAACGGTGCTTAACGCTTTTCGTGAGGTGGAGGATGGACTTGGGTCAGAGCTTTATCTGCACCGCCAAGAGGGTGCTTTGGGTAACGCTCTGGCAGCGGCTCGCAGTGCCGAGAGTCGCATTCAAAGAAACTATGAAACGGGATTGGTCGAAATCCTCACCTTACTCGATACCCAGCGTCGAGCATTTAACACGGAGGAAGCTTTTATCAATACAAGGACACTGCGATATAAAAACCGAGTGGCACTTGCCTTGGCTCTAGGAAAAGGGCTTTAATCTAACGCACGTCATATGAAATTTATTCTGAAACTAATCATTCCCTTTGTTTTCATTGTCTTGGCCTTTATGTGCGTCAAAATCTTGATTAGTAAAAAACAACCAAGCCTGTCGCGTGTGCCTGACGTGGTAGCTCCTCAGGTTGATATTATTGCCGTTGATCAAAAAGACCACCAGCCGCCAATTCTTAGTTATGGTACGGTGCAAAGTTATTTTGAAACAACACTCACGCCGCAGGTTAGTGGGCAAATTACTGAAGTGGCGGAGGGGTTTCGTGTTGGCAATATGGTGAAGAAAGGCGCTCTGTTGGCGCGTATCGACGATACTGATTATACCGCGGTATTAGCGCAAGAAAGTGCAAACCTGACCACGGCAAAGCGAACCTTGCTTGAGGAAGAAATCAAGGCGAAGCAGGCGGCGCAAGATTGGCGAGCCTCGGGTCGCAACATCAATAGCGCATCTGATTTTGTCTTACGCAAGCCTCAGCTCGAGGCGGCTCGCGCCAATATCCAATCGGCTATGGCGACCGAGGCTAAAGCTAAAGCTGATATTGAGCGCACCATGATTAGAGCTCCTTATGACGCTGTGGTATTAGAGCGGATGGCATCATTAGGTAATTATGCTAATCAACAGCAACCTCTGGGCAAGCTGGTGGCGACCGAACGGGTAGAGGTGAGGCTGCCGCTTACTGCGGATCAAGCTGCGCTTATTGATCTGCCAGGTTTGCATCAAGAGAATTCAGCGAGGCTGACGGTTACGCTCACTAGTGCCACTAAAGCTGGTGCCGAGTGGCAGGGGCGGCTGATGCGCACTGAGCCATCCGTGGATCCACAAAACCAGGTGACCTATGTGATCGCCGAAGTCGAAGGGCCTTATCAAGCTAAACCTGAACCTCTTGTGGTAGGGACCTTTGTTAACGCCC